>JALQWV010000161.1 GCA_023263465.1 Ilumatobacteraceae bacterium | reverse complement strand
AGCGCTCAGCTGCCGTTGTACCTCTGGCTTCCCGACGCAATGGAAGGTCCAACTCCTGTTTCTGCTCTGATCCACGCTGCAACCATGGTGACTTCGGGAGTATTCCTGATGACCCGCATGAGTCCAGTGCTGCACGCTTCGTATGAATGGGCGCCGATGGTCATTGCTTGTGTTGGTGCTGCAACAGCTTTGTTTGCAGCAACGATTGCGGTTGCACAGAACGACATTAAGAAAGTGCTTGCGTACAGCACGGTGTCGCAACTGGGATACATGTTCCTGGCAGTTGGCTCGGGTGCATATGTTGCAGCAATCTTCCACATGGTGACACATGCGTTTTTCAAGGCGCTGTTGTTTCTGGGTTCAGGTTCAGTTATCCATGGCATGCACCATGAGCAAGACATGCGCCGCATGGGTGCATTGCGCAAGCTCATGCCAGTCACGGCAATCACGTTCATCATCGGTTGGTTGGCAATTGCTGGCGTTCCACCATTCGCTGGATTTTGGTCCAAAGACGAAATTCTGCTTTACGTATATGCAAACAATCGTGGCCTCTACGTAGTTGGTTTGATTACCGCATTGCTCACCGCGTATTACATGACACGACAAGTAATTATGGTGTTTTACGGTGAAGCTAAGTGGAAGGACCATGCGCACGACCATGGCGCACACGGTGACTTCGAACCACATGAGAGCCCAAAGATCATGTTGTTCCCGCTGATCATTCTCTCGGGATTATCAGTTATTGGTGGGGCCATGCAATTGCCTTTTTCGAAGAAGCTGCACTTTCTTGAACACTGGTTGGCGCCTGTAGTTGAGGAGTCTGAAGCAGACATACACAAATCTTGGGCGTATGAAAACAAGTACGTGTTGCTGGTAATTGCAGTCCTCATTGCTGCGACAGGAATAGCTGCTGCGTTTGCGGTGTATGGCAAGAAGAAGGTCAAAGCAGTGGAGCCACGTGTACTAGAACAGGCATGGTTCTACGATGCTGGAGCAGCAAAACTGATTGGCGGGCCTGGTCGTGCAGCGTTTACTGCAGTTGCATGGGCAGATTCGCGCATCGTTGATGGCGCGGTAAACGGCACTGCAACTCTTGTGCGAAACGTTGCGGGTCAGATGCGTAAGTCGCAGAATGGTTTCACTCGCGTGTATGCCGCGCTCATGACAATTGGCGCAGTTGCACTGCTTGCGTGGTTCCTGTTTAGGGGAGTTGCCTAATGTCAATCCCAATTCTCACGCTGCTCGTACTGGTTCCACTCGTTGGTGCTGTCGTTGCCTCGCTACTGGCAAAGTCGAATGAAACGCTTGTAAAGAACATTGCTTTGGTCAGCTCAATCACCACCGGCCTACTCAGCGTGTGGATGCTGATCAAGTTCCCAACTGGTTCGGCTGGTTTTGAATTTGTCTCTAAGCATTCGTGGGTGAGTGAGTGGGGAATTTCGTGGCATTTGGGCGTTGATGGAATTTCGCTCTTTCTTGTGGTGCTCACCGGAATCTTGTTCCCATTGGTGATTGTAGGAATTGATCCGCATCACGATCACCAGCAGTACTTGGTATGGATGCTGGTGCTCGAGGCTGGCGTCATGGGCAGCTTCCTCAGCCTCGACCTCTTTTTGTTCTTCGTGTTCTTTGAAATTGTGTTGGTACCGATGTATTTCCTCATCGGCAAATGGGGATACGACCAGCGCATTTATGCAGCAACCAAGTTCTTCATCTACACCATGGCCGGATCAGCGTTCATGCTGGTGGGAATTGTTGCCACGGCGTTTCTTGCGCGCCGCGATATCGGTCACTTGTCATTTGATCTCATTGAAATTGCAGGGAAGTCCAGTTTCGCAACGAGCACAGGCCGTTGGTTATTCGTTGGGTTTGTCATTGCTTTCGCAGTAAAGGTGCCGTTGTTCCCACTGCATACCTGGTTGCCCGACGCACACACGCAAGCACCAACTGGCGGCTCGGTCATTCTTGCTGGCGTGCTGCTCAAGATGGGCACCTACGGAATGCTGCGCTTCGGTGTCTACCTCTTCCCTGAAGCAGCAGTGTGGGCGAAGCCAGTTCTTTTGACACTTGCAGTAATTGGAATCATTTACGGAGCGATTGCTGCAACTATGCAAAAAGACTTGAAGCGATTGGTTGCTTATTCTTCGGTCGCCCACCTTGGATTCATCGTGTTAGGGACGTTTGCACTCACTAATCAGGCAATTACTGGTGGCGTCATGCAAATGGTGAACCACGGAATTTCTACAGGCGCATTGTTCCTTTTGGTGGGAATGATCTACGAGCGTCGCCACACACGAGTTATTGCAGAATTGAAGGGCATTCAGGCAGTTGCTCCAATCTTTGCCGGCTTCTTCATGCTGGTGATGTTGTCGTCAATTGGGCTTCCAGGTCTGAACGGATTCGTGGGTGAATTCCTCGTTTTGATCGGTTCGTTCTCAACTGCTCGTTGGTGGGTAGTTGCTGCAACGACTGGAGTCATTCTTGCTGCGCTTTATTTACTGTGGGCATACCAACGTGTGTTCCATGGTGAGCCAGATGAAGCAAATAAGTCATTTGCCGAAATCACTAAACGAGAGGCAATGTTGCTGTCGGTGTTTGTCGCTGCAATTGTGTTCACCGGTGTGTATCCAAAGCCGATGCTGAATCGCATTGAACCAAGCGTGAAGTCATTGCTTGAACACGTTGAATCACGTTCAAATTACAAGCAACCAGAAATCAAGGCAGGCGAATGATGTTGGCTGTAAATATGTTCGTCGGACCAGAAATTGACTGGTTCAAGATTTCGCCTCTGCTGGTCATGCTCGGCGGAGCTTTGTTCCTTATCCTTGCTGGCTCACTCACACCGCAGTGGAAAAAGGGTGCATACGGAACAGTCGGAGCGCTAACTGCAGCCGGAACAGCTGTGCTGACGGCGATTCTGTGGCGCGATTTAAGTGATAATGCCCCAAGCTCACTTCTTGCGAACGCCGTAACTTTCAGTAAGTTCACATTGTTTGCAACATTCACCATTGCGATTGCAACTCTGCTTGCCATTTTGGTGACGTCTGGTTTCCTGACACGTGAAAATGAAGACGGCCCAGAAATTTTCGCACTCATACTCTCCGCATCAATTGGCGGCATGGTCATGGTGCAAGCAAACGATCTCATTGTGATGTTTCTCGGGCTCGAAACGCTGAGTCTTGCGTTTTATCTTCTGACTGCGAGCAGCCGCAATCGATCGGCAAGCGGCGAGGCAGGACTCAAGTACTTCGTGCTTGGCGGTTTTGCCTCTGCCTTCTTTTTGTATGGAGTTGCGCTGGTATTTGGAGCTACTGGTTCGACCAACATTGATGCAATTGCAGCGAGTCTTTCGAAAGACATCGTGCTTGGCGGATCATCGGCAATGTTGCTTGCAGGTATCGCACTGCTTCTTGTCGGTTTTGGATTTAAAGTTTCGCTTGTTCCATTCCACACCTGGACTGCAGACGTGTATCAAGGTGCACCAACGCCGATTACCGGGCTAATGGGTTCGGTAGGAAAGACAGCTGCATTTGTTGCTCTCCTCCGTGTGTTTTCGGACGCACTTTTGAGTCGCTCAGATGACTGGCGCCCAGTTGTATACCTGCTTGCAGTTTTGACACTGGTGGTTGGATCAGCACTAGCTGTTGTGCAAGCCGATGTAAAGCGTATGCTTGCGTATTCATCAATTAGCCATGCTGGTTTCATCCTGGTTGGACTGGTTGCTGCGGGTCAAATTACGTCGGCAGATGCTGGCCTAGGCACATCTGGAACTTTGAGCTATCTATTTGTTTATTCAATTCTCGTTATCGGAACACTCGGTATTGTCACGATTGTTGCGGGCAAGGGCGACAACGAGACGTCACTTAACGCATTTAAGGGCCTTGGTAAGGCAAACCCTGTTTTGGCGATGGGCATGACCGTATTGTTGTTGGCGCAGGCTGGTGTGCCACTGACATCGGGTTTTATTGCCAAGTTCGGCATCATTCGTGCTGCAGTTTCAACTGAGAACTATGTGCTGGCTGTAGTTGCCATGTTGGCTGCAGTAATCGCAGCGTTTTTATACCTGCGGATCATGGTAAGCATGTGGCTTTCCGAGGGCACAACTTCGCGTGATGTTTCGGTTGCTTTCAATATACGTTTGGCAATCGGCCTGTGCGTAGGAGCAACTCTTGTGCTTGGTTTCTTCCCAAGTCTGTTACTGCAATTTACAAATCAGTTGTAATTAATAGAAGTTTGACTCGTTGAGGTCGTAACCCTGTTCTTTTGCGAGTGCTAGCAATTCATCAGCATGCTCACGTCCGCGAATTTCTAAGACCACCTGAATACCTGTTTCACGTGCATGTAGATAAATTCCTTCACGAACGTGTTGAACTTCGATCAAGTTCGCGCCTGTTCCAGCACAAATCTGTAGTAATCCTGCAAACGCACCGGGGCGATCGGGAAGTCGAATAAACGCAATGAGTCGTCTGCCAGCTTCGGTTTCATGGCGACGGACCAAATTTGGCACCAGCCCCATGTCCACGTTGCCTCCAGACAAAACGATGCAGGTTGTGCCTACCTCCGCAGGTGTGATTTTCCCTGTCATCAACGCGGCAAGACCAACTGCTCCACCACCTTCTACATACAACTTGGATCGCTCTAGCAGCACCATCATGGCGTCGGCAACTGAATCCTCTGTCACTTCAACAATTTCATCAACCCATTTGCGAACAAGTGGTTCAGTGATTTCACCAGGTTTCTTGACAGCTATTCCATCGGCAAGCGTTGGAACTGGCCCTTCGGGCATTAATCCGTGAATAAATGGAGCACACGAAGAAATCTGAACGCCGATGACGCGAATGCGAGGGTTGTGCAACTTCAGAGCAATTGCGGTTCCACTCAATAATCCACCACCGCCTAGCGGGATGATAACCAACGATAAGTCGGAAATATCTTCAATGAGTTCGAGACCAAGGGTGCCTTGACCAGCTACAACATCGGCATCATCAAATGGGTGGCAAAAGGTCATGCCTGTCTCTGAAGCACGTTGTTTTGCCGCAGAAATTGCAGTGTCTACATTGTCGCCACCTTCGAGCACTGACGCTCCATGGTGTTTGGTTGCTGCAATTTTTGAAAGTGATGCTCCACGGGGAACGAAGATGTCGCAAGCGATGCCAAAATGTTTTGCAGCGAGTGCAAGTCCTTGGGCATGGTTTCCTGCGCTACCGGTTACAACACCAGTTTTTGCGAATTCTCCAAGCCGAGCAATTTTGTTCATTGCTCCACGAATCTTGAACGCGCCAGTGCGTTGCAAATTTTCAGCTTTCAGAGATATGCGTGCCCCAAGGAGTTCGCTCAGATAGGCGGAGGGGACTACTGGCGTATGTTGCACCACTGCAGCGCCAGCTACACGCGCTGCAGAAATTTCAGCGAGTGAGATGTCGATTGGATGGTTGTTTTCAGCCATGTCCCGTCTACCGTAGTTGTTATGCGTGCGTTGCTAATTGCCAACTCAAATGAACAGGACGCAGGTTTTGTTGGGCAGCGCTTTGCAGAGCACGATTTTTCGTTTACGCACTATGCGCGTGAGTACCCAAACGAGTGGCGCTCAATCGATGGCATTGACCTAGTGCTGCACCTTGGTTCGGCGTGGTCGGTGTATTGGCCAGATATTTCGCGCAACATAGAGGCCGAAGCCGACCTCATGCGTGAGGCGCATCGGCGTGGAATCCCTATATATGGGGTGTGCTTTGGGGCACAGATGCTCGCCCATGCGTTAGGCGGCAGTGCTGAGAGGGCTCGAAAAGCGGAAATCGGCTGGCACGAGGTGATTACAACGGAGACCAATAAACATCTGGCGGGCAAATGGATGCAATGGCACTACGACACATTTACCCCTCCGGCGGGGGCAGAAGTTCTGGGGCTCAGCGACGCTGGCCCTCAGGCTCTTCGAATTGGGCGCAGTTTCGCCACTCAATTTCACCCAGAAGCCAATGAATCCATAGTTTCAGGCTGGATGTCTGGCGAAGGGGCTTTGGAACTCGTGAACGCAGGTATTGCGCCAGGTGACTTAATGGACGAAACTCGCCGTGAAGTGGAGCGATCTGGGCCGGCTGCTGCACAGATTGTTGACTGGTTTCTCGACGAAGTCGCGTTGACCCCTATGCCGAAGCCAAGGTAGATAGTCACGATCGCACAAGGGCTTGCGGTTTCGGGGTTCATATCTGCCAAGTAGTAGTTTTTCTCTCTGATGTCCAACTTCCTTAGGTCGTTCCTTGTCGTTGTCTGGTTTGGCCTAGCGGCCGTCCTTATTGCCGGCCTGTTGCTGTGGGTCTCGTCAGTACTTCGTCCATCTAAGCCAACGCGCGAGAAGATGCTCACCTACGAAAGTGGTGTCGATCCTGTTGGTGAGGGTTGGTCGCAAAGCCAAGTTCGCTATTACATCTTCGCTTTGTTGTTTGTCATTTTCGATATTGAAGCAGTGTTCATCTTTCCATGGGCAACTCAGCTTGAGCGTTATGGAATGTTCGGGTTAGTAGAAATGGCAATCTTCGTATTCGTTTTGCTACTTGGTCTGGTGTACGCCTGGCGCAAGCGTGTTCTGCGGTGGGTGTAACAACATGGGACTTGTAGATCGTGGCAGATTGCCGAAGCCATTGAATTCGCTGTTCAACATAGGACGCTCGTATTCATTGTGGGTGTACCAGTGGGGACTCGCATGTTGCGCAATTGAAATGGGTGCAGCATTTGGTTCACCGCGCTATGACGTGATGCGTCTTGGTGTCATTCCATTGCCAGCAAGCCCCCGCCAAGCTGACCTTGTTGTTATCTCAGGAACTGTGACCGACAAGATGGCCCCAGCGATTAAGCGTTTGTATGAACAAATGCCAGATCCGAAGTACGTCATTTCCATGGGAAGTTGTGCAAACTGTGGTGGTCCATATTGGGACAGTTACTCAGTAACAAAGGGCGTCGATCAAATCATTCCTGTTGACGTATATGTTCCTGGCTGTCCACCTCGTCCAGAAGCATTGCTTGAAGGAATTGTGTTGTTGCAACAACGCATTAAGAACGAAGACATGGGAGCGCGTTGGCGCGGTGAAGGAACCGTTTCAATTGATGCTTCGGCAGAAGCGGAAAGGCGCGGTGAACCAGTTGTCGTCTCCCGCTGAAACCACTCCGGTCGTTGACGCTGTGCGCGATCAAGTGCTTGCCGATGTGCAAGCAGCACTTGGTACTGCTGTTGTCGATTCGTTGGTGAAGCCTGGCGACGACATATGGATTCGTGTTTCTACATTGTCGTGGAACGAGAGTATGAAGAAACTTCAAGCGATGGGCTTCGATTACTTCTGCTTCTTGTCTGCAATTGATTGGATGCCGTCGCCATTTGGTCGCGGGGAAGATGACCCAACAGAACCAGCACCCGAGCGCGACACCACCATTCGTCCTGGGTATACGGGTGGAGATACGCGAATGCAATTGTTGGTTCGTGTAGTGAATTCACGCACGCATATTGGTATCAACGTGAAAACCGACGTTCCAAACGAGGTGTACACGGTTGATTCAATTGCCAATGTGTTCGCTGGTGCTAACTGGCACGAGCGTGAGGCACATGAAATGTTTGGCATTGGTTTTGTCGGCCATCCAGACTTGCGAAACATGTATTTGCCAACCGATTTTGAAGGCTTTCCAATGCGTAAAGACTTCCCATTGCTGGCACGCATGGTGAAGCCGTGGCCAGGAATTGTTGATGTGGAGCCGTTGCCAGGTGGCGACACGGAATCGGAAGAGGCGTCATGACCATTCTGAATGATCCAGTGAATGCAAAGTTGGGCGACCGCGCACAACTCAGCTACATCGCATCACAAGCTGCAGATGCACGCCTCAATGTAGAACTTGAAACTGAGGGGATGACGCTCAACATTGGGCCTCAACACCCTGCAACACACGGAACGCTTCGCATCATTGCTCGTCTTGATGGAGAACAAGTGTTGTGGGCAGAGCCATCGTGTGGATACATGCATCGAGGTTACGAAAAACTCACCGAGGTTCGTAGTTTCCCTCAGGTCACGACACTTATCAACCGTATTGACTGGTTGGGAAGTTTTGCCAACGAGGTACCGTTTATCTTGGCAGCAGAGAAGTTGATGGGTGTTGAAGCACCACCTCGTGCGCAATGGATTCGAACGATTTTGTTTGAGCTTTCACGCATTGCAAACGTGTCGCTGTTCTTGGGTGACCTTGGTGTGCAGTTGGGGGCAATCACTCCTGTATTCATGGCCTTTCGTGATCGCGAATATGTGTTGAATCTCATTGAGTCAGCGACAGGTGGACGCTTCCATCCGAACTTCGACCGTATTGGTGGATTGAAAGATGATTTGCCAGCAGGTTGGATTGACGAAACAAAAGTCGTAATGAAAAAGTTGCGGAACTTCTGCGACGAAATTGAGTCGCTGTTGTTTGGCAACGAAATCTTCCAGTCGCGTACTCGCGGCATTGGTGTGATTCCACGCGATGTTGCGATGCAATATGGACTCTCTGGTGCCAACCTTCGCGCGAGCGGTGTGGATTGGGATTTGCGTCGCGATCAAGACAGCCCAATGGCCTGGAACAAAGTTGACTTCAAGGTGTGGACGCACCCAGACGGTGACAGTTTTGCTCGCTGCTGGGTTCGCTTGCAGGAAACCCGCGAAGCGACCAAGATCGTGGATCAGTTGCTTGATGGAATTCCATCTGGCCCTGTTATGGCCAAGGTTCCCAAGATCATCAAAGTGCCAGAAGGCGAAGCATGGGTGTCAACCGAAAACCCGCTTGGCGAAATGGGCTACTACGTAGTGTCCCGCGGTGACTCTGGTCCGTTCCGCGTCAAGATTCGATCAGCAAGCTTTAACAACATTTCAATCACACCGTGGTTGTTGCGTGGTGTTTATGTTCCAGACATCATCACCATCCTCGCGTCGCTGTACTTCATTCTCGGAGACATAGACCGCTGATGCTTTCGTTGCTTGCCGTCGAAATTCCGTACTGGGGTCAGTCGCTGCTTCGCGTATTGGGCGGACTTGTTGCGGTGCTTCTTCCTGCAGGAACGATCGTGTATGTGTTCTTGTTCAAGATGATGTCATTCATGCAAAGCCGACTTGGGCCAATGGAAGCGGGCCCCTACGGGTCGATGCAGTTGTTTGCTGAAGTGGGTAAGTGGTTGCAGAAGGAAGACATTCAGCCAGACAATGCAGACAAGCGCATTTTCCGTATGGCGCCAATCGTTGTTCTGATGAGCACGTTCTTGCTCGTCGCCGTAGTGCCGTTTGGCCCCGATGCATGGTTCACCGATTTTGAGACCGGCGTGTTTTATGCGCTTGCAGTGTCATCAATTTCTGTTCTTGGCATTTTGATGGCCGGTTGGTCGTCGGCAAACAAGTACTCGTTGCTGGGTGGTTTGCGCGCCGCTGGTCAGCTCATTGCGTATGAGCTTCCAATGGTGCTTGCAGTAATTGGCGTAGTCATCCAAGCAGAAACCATGAACTTGCAACAGATCGTTGTTGCACAAAACGCTGGTTCTATCTTCGGAAGCGACATCGTTGGCAACCCATACGTACTCACACAGTTCGTTGGGTTTGTGGTGTTCATGATTGCCGTGCAGGCCGAACTCACTCAGGCACCTTTCGACATGCCAATTGCCGAATCGGAATTGGTATCGGGTTACATGACCGAGTATTCGGGTTTCCGCTTCCTTATTTTCTTTATTGGTGAATTCGCCACCGCCGGCGTGTTTGCCATGATCGCCAGCACTTTGTTCCTTGGTGGTTGGGGCATTCCGTTCTCGTGGTTTGGTTGGACAACTATGGACAGTGTTGATGATTGGATGAACGTCGCTGGTCCGCTCATCGTGTTCACCAAAATGATGGTGCTCGTGTTCCTCATTATGTGGATCAGGTTCTCGTACCCACGTTTCCGGGAAGATCAATTGCAGCGGTTTGCTTGGAAAGTTCTCATCCCAATTTCACTTGCAAACATCATGGTTACAGCAGTGTTAAAGGTGGCGTTCTAATGGCTCAAATTCCTGGAGTGTTTAAGGGTCTTGCAGTCACGTTCAACACGATGATGCGCACCTTCAAAAATGGTTCGAACACGGTGCAATACCCACGTGAAAAAGAGGCGCCACCAATTCGTGCACGCGGTGTTATTGCATTGCACGAAGACAACTGCACCTCGTGCATGTTGTGCTCGCGGTCATGCCCGGACTGGTGTATCTACATTGAGGCGCACAAAGAACTTGCTCCACCGCGTCGTGAAGGTGGAAAGCCACGTGCGGTAAACAAACTTGATCGCTTCGATATCGACTATGCATTATGCATGTATTGCGGAATTTGCGTTGAGGTATGTCCATTTGACGCATTGTTCTGGAGCCCTGAATACGAATACTCCGAGCCAAGCATCGCAGACTTATTGCATGATAAGTCGAAGTTAGGTGAGTGGATGGAAACCGTTCCCGCCGCTCCAGAGCTTGAAGTCGGCGCAGATAAGAAGAAGAAATAGGGCAAATATGGTCGCTCAAAACATCGGTTTCGCCATCATCGCCGCAATCATGATCGTTGGCGCTCTTCGTGTGGTAACAACAAGCAACGTGGTGCACGCAGCGCTGTGGTTGGTAGTCGTGCTTGCAGGTGCTGCTGCGCAGTACATCTTGCTTGCAGCAGAGTTTTTGGCAATTACTCAGGTGCTCGTGTATATCGGCGCGGTCATGGTGCTGTTCCTTTTCGGAACCATGCTCACTCGTTCACGAATTGGTCGCGACAGCGGACTAAATAACTCGTACGCCAAACTGGGAATTCCGGTTGCTGTAGTGCTATTCGCAGCTATGGCCCTTGCACTAAGCAAATCCTTTGGCACCGAAGAGCTGCCAACTAATGGATCGCTGGTGTCTACACAACAGATTTCAGATCAAATTTTTGGACCATATTTGCTCCCGTTCTGGGCGCTTTCGTTTGTCTTGCTTGCCGCCGTAATTGGCGCAATCGTTTTGGCTAGGAAGGACTGATTTCATGTTGGTGAATCAGTTTCTCTTCCTCGCTGCACTGCTGTTCTGCATTGGCGTGTACGGCGTAATTGCTCGCAAGAATGCAGTGCTCGTGTTGATGTCAATTGAGCTCATCTTGAACGCGGTTAACTTGAACTTTGTTGCGTTCGCATTGCGGAGCGGGAATGCAGATGGCCACACATTCGCGTTGTACATCATTGCCATTGCTGCGGCCGAAGTTGGAGTAGGTCTTGCGCTGGTGCTGCTCATTTTCCGCAATCGCAAAACCATTTCACTCGATGACCTCTCGGAGATGAAGGGCTGATCATGATCGCAGCAGCAGAGGCCCTACAGACCCTGTCGTCTGGGTGGTTTCTAGAGCACGCTTGGCTCATTCCAATCATTCCTGCCATTGGTTTTGCCATCATCATTCTGTTTGGCAAGAAGTTGCCAATGAAGGGCAGTGAAATTGGTCTTCTCAGCATGATTGCAAGTTTGGTTTTGGCCGGTGGAACGGCAATGCAGTGGATTGATCGTGTCGGTAGTGGTGCAGAAGGACAATTCATCGCACCTGTTGTGCGCACGTGGAATTGGTGGCAGATCGGCGGAATGAATTTCACCATTGGGCAATCCATTGACGGACTCGCGGTCATCATTTTGGTTGTTGTTGCATTTATCTCGACACTGGTGCAGTTGTACTCAACCGAATACTTAAACGGCGATCGTCGTTATACGCATTTCTTCGCCGCTCTCACGTTGTTCTCGGCAGGAATGCTCGCCATGGTGATTGCTGAAGACACCATCTTGCTGTTGCTTGGTTGGGAAATCATGGGTCTGTGCAGTTTCATGCTCATTGGCCACTGGTGGGAAGATGGCGCAAACAGTCGTGCTGCATTGAAAGCATTCTTCACGGTGCGTACTGGTGACATGGGTCTGCTCATCGGTGTGGCCATGTTGTATTTCGCATCCAACGACTGGACAACTGAACATCTTGGAGTCTCGGGTTTCTCCATACGTGGAATCAGTGCCTGGGCGCTTTCAGGTGAACCAAACAGCACAGTAATTTTGGTAGCAGCTGTTGCATTGTTCATTGCAGCAATTGGCAAAAGCGGTCAATTCCCATTACACACGTGGCTGCCTGATGCGATGGCCGGTCCAACTCCAGTCAGTTCGCTGTTGCATTCCTCAACCATGGTTGTGGCAGGCGTATTCCTCGTGTCGCGTTTGTACCCAGTGTTCTTTACTGGTTTTGACATTCTTGGCACTGGCGGCAATTTGATCATGGTTATTGGTGCAATCACCATTGTGATTGCTGCGGCACTTGCCTTTGTGCAAAACGACATAAAAAAGGTGCTCGCGTATTCAACTGTGAGTCAATTGGGTTACATGATGTTGGGTCTAGGCGCTGGTGCATGGTTGCCAGCAGTGTTCCACATTTTCACTCACGCGTTCTTTAAGGCGTGCTTGTTCCTTGGTGCTGGCTCAATCAGTCACAGCGCATCACACCACTCATTTGACATGAAGAAGGACATGGGCGGATTGCGTAAGGTAATGCCAATTACTTTCACGACGTGGATTATCTCCACGCTTGCCTTGTGCGGGGTATTCCCATTCTCTGGCTTTTTTTCAAAAGATGAAATCATCGACAACGTTGGCAATAACGGTTATCAGATGTTCATGATTATTGGTCTTCTCGGTGCATTTATGACCGCTGCGTATATGACGCGCGCGACATACCTCACCTTCTTCGGCGAAGCTCGTGGCGCATCAGCAGGTGAGCATCACGACGAGCACGCAACTGCACATGCTGCTCACGATTCGCATGACAGCCACGATGCACATGACGCACACGTGGCCGATCATGGCGACCACGGACCGCACGAAAGTGGCTGGCGCATTACATTGCCGTTAGTGCTTCTCGCTGTTTTGGCTTTGAGCTCTGGTTTGTTGAATGCAACACCTTTTGGTGAAAAGTGGGAACGCATTAAAACATGGGTTGAGCCTCGCGCTGAAGTGGTTATGGAAACCGCACCAGGTGGTCCAGGTCACAGCAAACTTTTGAGTGTTCCTTCGGCTGCTGAAGAGGGCCACCATGATTCTCCATGTGGCAGCGAGACGCCTGAAGAAGGTGTGTGCTATGCGCCTCAACTCGTGCATGCAAAATTTAAGTGGTCAAAGGCGATGCTTTCGCTGGGAATCGTGTTCTTGGGTATTGCCTTGAGTTGGATAGTTTCCACGATGCTGTACACGCGCAAAGACAAGCGCCTTGTTGGGCTTACCGAGCGCAATGGTGTTCTACGCTCGGGCTACAACTTGTTGGTTAACAAGTACTACCTTGATGCGCTTTATGAAAAAGTGATTGTTAAGGCCATTGCTGGTCCAATTGCTGCGGCCGCATATTGGTTTAACCAGAACGTGCTTGACGGAATCCTGCATGCAATTGCTGCAGTAAGTCGCGTGTTCTCGGGCTGGGTGTATCGCAATATCGACCAACGTGTGGTGGATGGAACGGTCAACAATTCGGGCAAGGCAACCAAGGGCGCCGGTGGCGTACTTGCGCCAGTCCAATCAGGAAAAGTGAGCCAATATGGCGCGTTGCTCTTTAGCGCTGCTGCTGTTGCCGCTCTCGTACTCGTCATTATCAATTCGTAACAAGAAAGAATCAAGGGAGACAACAACATGGAAATGCTCCGTGACCACAACTGGATGTTGAGTGTTGGCACATTTTTGCCACTGCTCGGCGTGCTGTTGCTGTTGGTTGTACCAAAGGCAAATGAACAACTGATCAAAAAGGTTGCATTGCTCACATCAATTGCAACAGTTGCAGTTGGTGTGTGGACGTTGTTCCGCTTTGACTTCGGCAATGCAGGAACGATGCAGTTCGTCGACGAAAAGACATGGATTCCGTTGATCAAGAGCAGTTACTACATTGGCCTCGACGGCATCAGCTTGCCGCTGTACTTCCTGTCAATGGTTATTACGTTGCTTGTAGTCATTTACAGTCTTGATCACATTCCTGCACCAGGCAACCCAAAGGCATTCTTCTCGCTGATGTTGCTTCTGCAAACAGGTATGGCAGGTACGTTCATTGCACAAGACCTCATCTTGTTCTTCGTGTTCTTCGAACTGGTGTTGTTGCCGATGTACTTCATGATTGGTGTTTGGGGCGGAGAAAATCGGCAATATGCATCACTGAAATTCTTCTTGTACACCATGTTCGGCTCGGCACTCATGCTGATTGCGTTCCTCGCGCTGTTCTTCAAAACTGGAGCAGAAAGTTTTGCAATTCCATACCTTGTTGAACACGGTGGTGCATTGGCAAAGAATGTTCAAATCTGGATCTTTGCTGGAATGTTCGTCGGTTTCGCCGTCAAGGTTCCAATGTTTCCATTCCACACCTGGTTGCCTGACGCGCACACGCAAGCTCCTACACAAGGCTCAGTTATCCTCGCCGCAATTTTGTTGAAGTTGGGCACCTACGGATTCGTTCGAATCGCCATTCCGGTACTTCCAGATGCCGCAAAAGCTTGGGCTCCGTACATCGGTGGACTCGCAGTGATTGGAATTATCTACGGTGCGCTTGGCTGTTTGGCGCAAACCGACATGAAGCGATTGATTGCCTTCTCGTCAGTTGCTCACATGGGCTTCGTCATGCTTGGAATTTCAACTCTCACGAGTTTTGGTGTGACTGCCGCAATGTTTGGAATGGTCGCACACGGACTGATTACTGGCATGTTGTTCTTCTTGGCGGGAAGCGTGAAAGAGCGCTACCACACATTAGAAATTGCACGTCTTGGTGGCATTTTGAAGCAGATGCCACGTCTTGGCTGGATCCTCGGATTCTCATGCATGGCATCGCTTGGTTTGCCTGGTCTTGCTGGATTCTGGGGCGAGTTCCCAGCAATCTTGTCGGCTTACAACCCCGCTGCAGGCCTTAATGAAACCGTATTCCGCGTGTACATGGTTGTTGCCGCGCTCGGCACGGTATTGGCTGCCGCATACTTACTGTGGTTGTTCCAACGCGTTGCCTTTGGTGAGCCAAAGCCAGAATTTGCTGGCGACGGACACGGTCACGATGATCATGCGTTCCACGATGTGAACAAATTTGAGTGGTTTGCATGGACTCCGCTACTCATTGCCATCTTGGTTTTTGGCGTTGTACCTAACCTCATGTTCAAAGTGCTCGACCCAGCGGTTCAAACGGTGCTGAAAGGGTTCAAGGGCTGATCACGTGTTTCATTCCGTCATCGCCGCTGCAACCGAGTGGGTAAGCCCGCAGGTTGACTACCACGCGCTGGCGCCAGAAATCATTCTGGCGACTGGTTTGTGTGTTGTGTTGCTTGCTGATTTATTCCTTGATGAATCACGCAAGTGGATTATCTCGTCGCTTACCGGTTTCACTTTGCTTGGTGCAATGCTTCCAGTGCTCACGCTGGGTTTAGATGAAGCTGCAATTCGTTCAATGTTTGACGGGCGATATGTCATTGATGAATTCAGCATTGTGATGAAAGCAATGTTCCTCATTGCCGGTTATGTCGTGGTGCTGTTGTCTACCAAGCATGTTGAAGAAGATGAGTACTGGCAAGGAGAATATTGGTTCCTCTTGCTTTCCAGCATTCTCGGCATGGTCATGATGACGTCAGCACGTGACTTGGTTTCAATCTTTGTTGCACTTGAATTCCTCTCTATTCCTGCCTACATGCTTGCTGCATGGCGCAAACGTGATATCAAGAGCAACGAAGCGGGCATGAAGTACTTCTTGCTTGGAGTGTTCGCAAGCGCGGTCATGTTGTATGGAATGTCGTTGTTGTTTGGTGCTGCGAATAGCACCCTGCTTGTCGACCTTGGTAAGAGCATTACTGCAACGGGTGGCCTGAGTGCCTTGCACGCGCTCGGTATCGTGTTCGTCATCGTTGGTTTTGCATTCAAGGTATCTGCGGTGCCATTCCACAGCTGGGCGCCAGACACGTATGAAGGTGCGCCAAGTCCAATTACTGCGTTTCTCTCTGTTGCGTCTAAGGCTGCTGGCTTTGTTGCGCTGGTGACGTTGCTCTTGGTGGCTTTCCCTCAAGCATCAGACGTATGGCAACCATTTATGTGGGTGCTGTCGGCACTGACCATGACGGTTGGAAACGTGATTGCATTGCGTCAAACCAACATTGTCCGCATGATGGCATACTCATCCATTAGCCAAGGCGGATTCGTACTGATGCCATTGGCAGTTGCGGGAATGTCTGAAGTATCGGCCTCGGCACTGCGTTCTGTAGTGGTGTATATGTTGGTGTACGCAGCCACCAACCTCGGCATGTTCGCTGTGATCATTGCGGTTTCGCGCAAGACACGAAGTGGTGAAATTTCAAGTTGGGACGGACTCTTTTCATACGCACCAGGTTTGGCGATACTTGCCACCATTTTCCTTGCGTCACTTGCTGGAATTCCGCCACTTGGTGGTTGGGTCGGTAAGTTCACCGCATTTCAGTCGTTACTTAGTTCAGGAACGGGTTGGGGCTATGCGCTTGCGATCATTGGCGCAGTGAACTCTGTTGTTGCGTTCGGTTATTACGGAACGATCATGCGTGAAATGTGGATGAAGCCAGTTCCCGACGGCGATACCACTCGAGTTGGTATTCCAGGATCGCTTTCTCTCGCACTTGCAATTACTGTTGTTGCTACTTTGGTGTTTGGTGTTTTGCCTGGCGTAGCAACACACTTCGGAGACCTTGCTCGTATCACTGGTGCCTTCGGCGGCTGAGTCAATTACCGCTGCCATAACGGCAGCAGGTGGTGCTATTTCATTTGAGCAGTACATGGGCCTTGCCTTGTATGGCACGGGTGGCTTTTATCAAGACGGTGGCAAGGCAGGTAGGCGTGGAGATTTCATTACCTCTCCCGAAGTCGGGCCATTATTCGCAGCTGTTGTTGCTCGTTATTTGGATGATTGCTGGAATGAATTGGGATGCCCGGATCAATTCGATGTTGTGGAAGTTGGCGCTGGGCCAGGAACGTTGGCGCGAGGAATTTTCGATGCGCAGCCTCAATGTCTGGCAGCGATGAAATATGTGGCGGTTGAGATCTCTGGATCACAGCGTTCATTGCATCCTGATTTTGTTGAATCTTCTGAATCAATTCCCGGCAGACAGATTCAGGGTGTTGTTCTTGCAAACGAATTACTCGATAATTTGCCATTCAAGCTATTCGTCTACGACGGAGCATGGAAAGAAGCGTTTGTCGCACTAGGCAATGGCGGCAAGTTCGTTGAAGTGTTGCGACATGTTGAAGAAGTTCCTGAAGTTCTGCCGAAATCGGCACCACTTGGGTCTCGTGCACCAATTCAGACTGCTGCCACACAATGGCTAGTTGACATTGCCCAAAGGATGAGCAGAGGGCGAGTATTGATTTTTGATTATTGCAGTCAATCAACAAGCCAAATCGCTGTGTCTCCGTGGCGCGAATGGTTGCGAACGTACAAAGACCACGAGCGCGGGTTGCACTATTTGCTAGAGCCCGGCCTTCAAGACATTACGACTCAGGTGGTCATTGACCAATTGCTGAAGGCAGTTCCTGGTTTATCCATGAGTTCACAGGCAGAGTGGTTGCAAACTTGGGGAATAGGTGAGCTCGTGTCTGAAGGTAACCGATACTGGGAAGAGCATAAATCTGCTCCCAATATTGCTGCTCTGAAAATGCACAGTCGCGCAAAGGAGGCGCAAGCGCTCACTAGCCAAGATGGGCTTGGTGCATTTTGGACAATCAATCTAGATATTCAGTAGCTGTTTAATCACTTGACCAATTGAAGGCGCAAGAAAATTTGCTCCGTATGGAGATAGATGGTTTTCATCACTGTAGACAGAGTTTCCATCGATTGAGGAGAAGCAGCGATTGTTTGGGCACAGATTGTCGGCAGGATTGAATAATGTGATGTTGGCAAAACTTTTCAATGCTTGCTTTTCAACCTGGATGATTTTATTTCTATTTGCACTGAAACTCAGGTCAAAAGAACTATTTCTTTGCGACCTTCTTATTAACGTTGGACTAACTGGTTTTGAAGTAGGCACTTGCTGAAAATAGAGAATTAACGAACTACTGAATTCTTTACTGTGGAAAATTTCTTGAACACCATAGGTCCACATTTGGATGGTTTCATTGTATGTATCTGGTGTTGAACCGTCGGCATTCTTGATAGTCAACCCACCGTGCTGCCCGCTACCCATTCCGTATAAAGAGGACTTATTTGCAACAATGATGAGATCTGGTTCAACTATTGAAATTACCTCAGGAATTGAATTCTGATAGTTAGAGCAGTCCGAACGCTCCTCAGTAGGTCTAGGAAATATTGGGCAGCCATCGTTATACCAAACAACAAAATTTAGATTTAGTGAATTCGTAGCGCTTAAGACTCCATCACTAATTGCTCCGGCTTGGCTGTCTCCTATCAGTAAGACAGTACCTACGGATTGTTCAACTAAATGTGAACATTTCTCAACGGGGAATGGAAGTTCTGACATTTGACATCCTGAGGTATATGCCCATGAACCTTTTGCTCCCCCAGCAACTGTTTCGCGCAACCCGTATGTGGTGGTGGCACCAACCATAAGAGCCGCGGCACACAAAAACTGCACAGCGAACGACACATACACGATTCTCATTGGTTTAATTGCACGAGTAGATTCTGAGGAGCGGAAGCGATTTTCAATAAAATGGTAAGAAATAAATGCAGGGAATATTGATCCAAATCCTGCAAGCAGTAAAGCAGTGCGGCTTCCTGGAAATAGCACTTGCGAAAAAACGATCAGCGGCCAATGCCATAAGTACCAACTATAAGAAAGATCACCAATAAATCGGAGTGGCCTGACTGATAGTAGGTTGCCCAAAACTTGTGAATTTGGTGAAGCCAGAATGAATAAGAGCGCACCGGCTGTTGGAATGAGCGCATGTATCCCGGGAAACTGCATAAATGAATCGAAAGTGAATCCACTCCAGAAAATGAAAACAAGTCCAAGTCCTGCTAAAAGGTCGCTTGAGTATTTATAACTTCTAGATCGCGTCAGTTGCTGCGGAATACATGCAATCAGTACGCCCAGTTGAAGTTCCCAAATTCTTGTTAATGGACTAAAGAAAGCAATTCTCGTTGGTAGCGGTAGCAGTCGAATTCCGGATGAAAATACGAGGTTAAAAACGAAGGAAATACTTGATGTAGCAATTAGAAAAATTGATAATTTTCGTGAGAATGAAATCTTGAATGATTTGTTTCTGAGTAAATACGCAATGGAGCAAATGAGATAAAGGTAGAACTGTTCTTCTACTCCAAGTGACCACATATGTCTGAAGGGGTTATTGATCAAAGCAGAATATGAATTCTGTAAAATAAAATAGAGATTTGCTGAGAAGAAAGTAGAACTTAGCGAAGTCAAACTAATTTGTTTGTGTTCGGAAATCGGAGAAAAAATAAACAGAGAACCAACTAACGTAAATACGACAACAGCAGTAGATGCTGGAAGCAATCTTCGCACTCTGCGATTTATGAAATTTCGCATTGATATGTTCGAAGAACTTGCGTATTCGGCCAGAAGTGATCGCATAATGACGTATCCGCTAATAACAAAAAAAACGTCAACTCCAATGAATCCACCATGAAAAATCAAATTTGAATGGTAAAAGACGACTAGGAGTACCGCGATTGCTCTTAATCCTTGAATATCGTTTCTGCGCGAGGTGGTCATAACATCATTTTTATGGCTCTGGCAGGCTGGTAAGCCATGCTCCAACAATCACGATCAACATTCCTGCTACGGATAGCCAAATGATTGGCTCATTATTAAATACTTTCCCCAAAATTGTGCCAACAATTGGGGTGAAGTAAGTAGGAATCATACTGCGAACGGCGCCTGCTCGTTTTGAGAGTAATGCAAATAGAACAAATGCAAATCCGGTACCAAGCACGCCAAGCATCGCTAATGCCCCGAGCGCTGGCCATGCAAAAGTTGATTGAGAGAATCCCCACAGTCCATATGGGAGAGAATAAACACAAGCAACAATTTCTACATTGAGCATCAAAGTCGCAGGGCTGTAAACCGTTTGAAGTGGTCGAGCAAGATTGATTGCAACTGCATAGGAAAGCAGTGCTAGTAGCAATAGTGAAATTCCCTTTGCGTCTGCAGTTGATCCTTCTCGTATAGAAGGCACAGCAATCAGTGCGATTCCAGAAAACCCTACGAGCACTGCCAGTATTCGACGCGGGCTGGGAACATTGCGTACCCAAAATGCCGTAATCACAGTAACCACTACAGGTAAGCCACCATTCATCATTCCGGTAATTGCACTAGACACCGATTCTTCGGCAAGTGGATACAACAAGAACGGAAATGCCATCCAAACGAAGCCGAGGACCAGCAGACGAGGCCAGTGTTCTTTGGCAATTCGCTGACGCGCACTCGGAATCAGTAATAGCGCAGCAGCGCCAAATGCAGTTCTGCCAAGTGGAATTAATGAAGAATCAAAGTGACGGATAGCGATTTTGATCAACAAAAAAGATGAGCCCCATGTGAGCGCCATGCCAATAGAAAGCAGCCAGTCAAGTGAGGTGAACGATGCCTGAGTCTCGGCTGTATTGGTGGATTTCATGACGGGGACTAGTCTCGCATCTATCGCTAGTGGCATGAAATACCTAGGAGTGGCACCCTGATGAATGAGGACCTGAACGGAATCGAAGCACTTTCATATGAGCTTCGCAAGTTTCCACCCTCACCTGTTTTCAAGGCGACTGCCCATGTTTCTGATGACTCGATGTATGACGAAGCCTCTGCCGATCATGAGAAATTCTGGGACCGTCAGGCGCGGGAACTTGTGGACTGGAATGAGCCCTGGATGCGGGTATGTGAGTGGGATCTTCCATATTCCGAATGGTTTGTCGGTGGAAAGCTGAATGTTTCCTATAACTGCCTCGATCGCCATGTGCTCGCAGGCAAAGGAAGCAAAGTCGCTTTCTTATGGGAGGGTGAGCCAGGCGACAGCCGCATTGTTACCTATGCAGATCTTCTTGACGAAGTTCAGAAATTCGCAAATGTGTTGAAGTCGTTGGGCGTAGAAAAAGGAGACAGAGTAAATATCTATTTGCCGATGATTCCTGAAGCTGCAGTTGCAATGCTGGCATGTGCGAGAATTGGGGCAGCGCATAGCGTAGTTTTTGGTGGTTTTTCTTCGCAGGCACTTGCCGACCGCATTAACGATGCTGAAGCAAAAGTGCTGATAACTGC
>JALQWV010000159.1 GCA_023263465.1 Ilumatobacteraceae bacterium | reverse complement strand
CCGCGATACAGCACTGCATTTTTCTGCGTACCGATGTCGACAAATGCGGCTTCCATTCCTGGCAATACGTTTTGCACGCGTCCCAGATAGATATTTCCGTGAATTTGGGTTTCGTCATCGGCAGGACGCGAAACGTAATGCTCAATCAAACTGCGGCCTTCAAGCATGGCAACCTGCGTGAATTCTTCGCGCACTTGCACACACATCATGTAGCGCCCAACCGCTTTACCGTTGCGTTCTTTCCCGCGACGCCGCTCGATCAGTTCTGCGTCCGTTCCTGCATTTGAACTTTCACCGCGATCAGACGACTTACGACGATTTCTTCCACCACGCTTGCCACCTCGACGGTTGCGGCTCTTTGGCTTTGCTTCCGCATCTGCTGTAGCAGCAGGCTTCGTGGTGGCCGCGGTGTTCGCAGGGGCTGGTCGTGTGTCGCCAATCTGTGGCTTACGGACCAGCGCAGCATCTGCAGCTTGTGGACTCGCCATCATGCCCTCACGAGGCGGATCGGGAAGTTCGATGTCTTGAGCAACTGAATTTTCACGGGGTGGACGAGATGCCCGTGGCTCACCCGTGGCGCCTTCAACACGTGTTTTGTTGCGATTACGTCCACCGCGCTTACCGCGACGACGCTTCTTCACTCCACCAGGTGTTCCCGGCGTGCGTGGCTGACCCGACTGCGGTGAATTGCCCTGTGGCTGCTCGGGGGTAGGAACCCCTGCGCTCATGTCACTCATTGTGCTTGCTCGTTTCCTGTATTGGATATCGCACCAACGGGGCAACATCGCCCACACTGTGCAATATCGTCGCGGTCCAGCGCTTCCACCTGCCGCAACGATGAGTCGCATGCCGGATGTGAATCGCTATCGCGTGATCGACCTTGGGAGGGGCAAATCGCCCATCCGTAACCTTCAGACTACACCGAGGGGATAGGCCTTCCTACAGCCTCCGCATGTGAATGCTCTGAACCATGCCAATGAGAATGGCCGAACTGATGATATGTGAGCCACCGTAGGAAATGAATGGCAGTGGCAACCCGCTTACCGGGACGACACCAAGAGTCATGCCGATGTTTTGAAAGATCTGGAACACCACCATGGTGAATGCGCCGCTGGCCAAAAAGAAACTGAATCGGTCGCGGGCCATTTGCGCCGTTCTCCAAATACGCCACAAAATGACACCAAAAATTCCGAGTACCACCGCTCCACCCACCATGCCGAATTGCTCACCAATTGCAGAGAATGGGAAGTCCGTAAATTGCACTGGCACGTATTTTCCATTCGTCAACGGCCCCTCGAGATAACCCTTGCCAAAGAATCCACCAGTCGAAACGGCACGTTTTGCATACCGCACTTGCAAAACAATGTTTTCTAGATCTTTGTTATTGGAGTTCTGTAGGAACCACGCAATAAATCTGTCCCCTTGATAACGCAAGCTTTCCACCGCAAGCATCAGCAACAATGCTGTACCAACAAACATTCCACTAATCAGCGCCAAATACCGGCGACGCGCGTTGCCAACATAGAGAACACCCGCAACTCCAACGATGATGACTGAAGCAGAACCAAGGTCTGGTTGCAACAGAATTAAACTGGAGGGAATGAGCGCCAACCACAGTGTCAGCACGAATGGATCCCAATCAATTTTTTCTGGTGTTGATTCGCTCAAATAGCTGGAAACCAAAATGAGCAACACGGGCTTAGCCAACTCAGCAGGCTGAACAGAGAAAGGCCCAAAGTCAAAAGCCAATCGGGCACCCCCGGTAACTGCGCCAGTGCCAAGCACCATGACGAGGAGCAACAAGACTGCTCCGTAGAGATAACCACTTTGTGCTCGAAGCCAATCATGCCCAAGAGACATCACGATCGTCATCACTGCCGCAGCGATAATGACGAAAAGAACTTGGCGCTGTACATACACGAAGACGTCAAAGTTTTGATCGAGCAACCGCTGGCGCGTTGCGCTAAACACCGTAAAGAGCCCAATGATCACTTGGGCGATGACGGCAATCAGCAGAATCCAGTCGATGTTTCGAATGGGGTCGGCATAGCTGCCACGCAAGCCGAGTGGATTTGCGGAGGGTTTGCGGGGAAATACTCGATTTAGAAACGAGAGATTCATTAATCGCGACTCTCTGAGCGACCGCCCACCAAGCAGGACGGATTTCGCAAATACATTGGCTGCGCGGAAGTGCTGCTAGCGGTGTTCAACGGTTCGGCAACATTTAATGTGTCAAACCGATATTTGCCAGCAAGTGCGATGTACAAGCACTTCACCACAGGCGCAGCAGCTTGTGATCCGTAACCAGCCTTTTCCAAATAGGCAAACGCTGCGTACCTGTAGTCAGGTCGAGGACTCAAACTAAATGCACCGAATGCTGATGAGTCGTTCCACGGCAAGTTGCCAAAACCCTGTGCGGTACCCGTCTTTCCTGCAATTGGCAGCTCTGCATATGGATAACCACGGAACAACAACTCTCCCGTGGTCTTGTGGTACCCGTCAAAATTCGTACCTGGTCCACGGATCACCCGTTGCAACCCACGAACTATTGGTTGCAGACTTTTTTCCGCCAACTCCAATGTGCTTGTTGGCTGCTCATCATCAAAACGGTCCACCACCTGAGAAGAGTCAGGTAAGTTGACGAAACTGATATCTGCAACACCCGGTTTTATATCGGGCGTACCTGGAGCCAATATCGCCTTCACCACATGAGGCCGCATCACTTTGCCGCCATTGCCTAGCGTGGCGTAGGCGGATGCAGTTTGTATCGGAGTAGCCGACAGCAATCCCTGCCCAATGGAAAACAGAATCTGATCGCCCACGTAATAGGCCTGTCCAGATTCTTCAGATATCGCACCGATATCTGCCATACGTTTTTTCAGGGCTTTGCTTGGGATGGTGCCTGCATACTCATACGGCAAGTCAATGTTCGTTGGAGAGCCAAATCCAAATTTACGAACTTCATTTTCAAGAATCGGTTGATAACCGCGTTCAGTTAAAATCTGTTCACCAATCTTGTAAAAAAATGCATCGCTCGAAACAGCCAGTGCACTCTCAACATTGACCCGTCCATATCGACACGGCGAACCCGTTGAAGCACAAATGGCATTGCGGAACACGCACTTCACGCCGTCTTGACATCGACCGTTAGGAATGCTTTCAAGCTTGTAGGAACCCAAATCGAAGTACTCGTAATCTGCGCCACCCGTTAACTGCCCAGAATCCAAGGCTGCAAAAGCAACGAATGGCTTAAATGATGAGCCCAGGTTGTAGCGACCTGAAACTGCGCGATTTACCAAAATCGACATGTCTGGGTCATCAGATTTTGGAAACACCTGAGCAAACTTTTCCGTTGATATTCCTGCAGTAAACCAACGCAAGTCAAAGCGTGGATACGAGGCCATAGCGAGTACTTGACCATTGTCTTGATTCACTAGTACCACGGATCCGGCTGGAGCCTTGTACATCACTGGATCAGGGTTTGCAGGGTCGGGAGTTCCGTCTTCAAGTTTTACGATGCCCGCCTCAACTCGTCGTCGCATTGCAAGCTGAGTTTCAAGAGCTTGTTCAGCAAATTGCTGCATGTCCATATCAATAGACAACACAATGTCATTGCCAACAATCGGCTCGACTCGTTCCTCTTGGCGCAGCAGTTTTCCCTGTGCATTCACTTCGTAGCGCACATACCCAGGCGTACCCCGCAAAACAGTTTCATAGGACTGCTCCACTCCATAGCCACCCACACGTTCATTGGGGTCGTAACCAATGGATTTGTAGTACGCAAGATTCTTTTCCAGGATTGCTCCCATGTATCCAATGACATGGCTACCAATTGCCCCGTAGGGATAATTTCGTTTCCAATCTTCTCGAATATAAATCCCCGGATAATCTTCAGCTCGTTCAACTAAGAACTGAGCAGTCTCTTCGGAGATATCTTCCTTCAGCGGCAGTGCTTCAAGTGGTCCGAATCGCTTATCTTCGTAGCGCTTGAACAATCCCTCAACCGAGATTTGCAAGGGTCCCGACAACCGCTGAAACATCAACAAACGATCTTCAGGGTCACGAATAACTTCGCGATCGATAGTTGCTGTCAAAACACGTTTGTTATCCGCAACCACACGTCCTTTTGCATCAAAAATTCTTCCTCGCTCTGGGTACAAGCGAATGGTTCGCGTGCGAACAGAAAGGACGATCTCTTCGTTGCTTTCAGCTTTTACTGCTTGCAAGAACCACATTCGGACAGTCAATGTCCCCATCAATACCAAAGCCACAATGCCGAGCGATAACAAGCGGCGTGTCTGATTGTTTTGCGGCATCGCTTTCGCTACCCAACCAAGGTTTCTTTAAGCGTCCAACGGACAACCGGAATGAGTATCGGCGCAAGAATCAAATTGATGATGGCCACGACCAATGCCACAACAAAGATTCGCCATTGCACCCAGCCACCCAAACCAACGAGAGCTTGAGCAATGGGAAACAAAATCTCTCCGACCGCGCTTGCTACTGCCACTGCAATTGCTTTGTTCCACCAAGTTGAGTCACGAACAAAATAAGGAAATGCTCCAGCAATAAATGCAGTTGCGCCAAGCACAAGCGACGCCAAGCCAAGTGGTGTCGTTAATACGCAGTCATACATCAATCCAATGATTAATCCGGCGACGGCACCTATTTCTGCCCCGTAGACAACTCCCGCGCATGCAGCAAACAAGACCATTACCTGAGCCATCACTCCAAACGGCCGCATGTCATTAAACAGAGTGGTTTGAAAACCCATCAGCACCGAGGCAACGAGTACCAGTCGCGTCCATCGAGAAGAGATGAATCGTATAAACCGAATGCTCACGGTTTCACCTGCTCGGTGATTGGCTGATACAACAAAATGCGCACAAATGAAAGGTTGGCCAAGTCCGCAACGAGATTGATTTCCAAAATTGGCCCTGCAGTGCCAAGTCGGTCAGTCACCTTTGAGACAGTTCCCACCACAATGTCTGGAGGAGCGAGACTCAACGATCCACCAGAAGTCACGATTGGCGCACCTGGAAGAATCGTTCCAAATCGTTGTGCGCTATCAATAAATCGAACAATCGGCACCCGCGATGGTCCACGACCTTCAAGAATTCCCGTTTCGCGAATTGGCAGAGCGCCATTATTTGGAACTGTCAGTGTCGGAGCAAGCGATGGAATGCTTATCGGAACATTGATCGTCGTTAGCGGCAACGTTGTTGTCCCAGGTGTAAATCCGGGAATATTCGACGTTGGTTGCGGTTTTGGAATGGTCGTAGTCGTGGAGGTCGAGCTTGTCGTTGTTGCCGAGGCTTCAGGGTCATTAATCGGAGACGCTGCTTCAGGATTGTTGATCACCTTTACTGATAATGCGTATTCAGGATCGGTAATCAGCATGACGATCGATCGTCGAGGGAAGACTTTGGTGATTTTTCCAACAAGGCCAGCAGCATTCATTACCGGCATACCCACCTTGACTCCGCTTTCACTGCCCTGATTGATTTCGACGCTTTGTGAGAAGTTGGATGGCGAATCACCAATCACCTGTGCACTGACCGAATTAATGCCGGCAAGCGTTGGCAAACCATTGAGCGCCAGAAGTTCCTGCGACAATCGAACAGATGCAGCTGCGGCTACTGCTGCACCTTCTTGTTGAGCAATCTTTTCGCGAAGCAAATCATTTTCTTGTGTCACCGCGTTGTAGTGGGTAATTCCATGCCAAGCATTACTGACAGGACGCGTGATCACACGGGCAACGCCTTCAATTGGTCGAAAGAACACACCGAATGTTCCGCGCAGCACCGAAGTTGAAGCACTTCCCTGCAAGTCAAGAGTGATGAGAATGATGGAGGTCAGCGAAAGTAGCGCGATTGCTCGTTTTCGTTTTGCTGAAATCGCGGACACAATCGTGTACCCAAGCGGCCTAGTCGAAGGAGGTCTGTGTTGTCAGACCCTTCATCGCTTCAATATTGTCCAATGTCAATCCACACCCAAGCACCACCGAATACAGCGGCTCTGGGGCTAGATATGCGTGAATACCGGTTTCGTAAGTGACGCGCTCGCACAATCCAGCCAATAAAGCCCCGCCGCCAGACAACACCAAGCCATGACCAATAATGTCGGCGGCAAGTTCTGGAGGCGTACGTTCAAGCGTTGTCTTAATCGCAGCCACAATTGTTCCAACCGATTCGTCAAGCGCGGCACGAACATCTTCGCTCGTTATCACTTGCGTGCGTGGTAAGCCCGTGGTCACATCACGACCGCCAACATCGGCGGTGAGTTCTTCAGCCAAAGGCCAAGCAGAACCAAGTTGCAGTTTCACCTCTTCAGCAGTGTTCTCGCCAATTTCGAGTGAGAACTCTTTGCGAAACATGGAAACAATTGCATCATTCAATTCGTCTCCAGCAACGCGCGCTGAATGGGCAGTCACGATGCCACCCATCGAGATCACAGCAACTTCGGTCGTTCCACCACCGATGTCAACAATCAAATTTGCGCTCGGAAGGTGAACGGGAAGGCCCGCCCCAATCGCTGCAGCCATTGGTTCTTCGATGATGTATACAGGCCTGCGCGCACCCGCAAACTCTGCAGCGTCTTGAACTGCACGTTTCTCGACGCCTGTGATCTCGGATGGCACGCAGATAATCATCCGCGGCTTGTTCCACTTACTGGTATGCACCTTCTGGATAAAAAA
This sequence comes from Ilumatobacteraceae bacterium, assembly GCA_023263465.1. Taxonomy (GTDB): domain Bacteria; phylum Actinomycetota; class Acidimicrobiia; order Acidimicrobiales; family Ilumatobacteraceae; genus UBA3006. Next base: position 2,229 of record JALQWV010000159.1, on the reverse strand, counting down.
GCGCAACATCTTCTCGCAGACATCAAAATCGGCGATCACTCCATCCTTAAGCGGACGAACAAGTCGAATGTTTTGTGGAGCGCGACCCCACATCCGTTTGGCTTCAAACCCCACTGCAACTAACTGCCCGGTGCGGCTGTCTACAGCTGCAGTGCTTGGCTCGTTGAGGACTACGCCTTCACCTTTGACATAGACCAACGTGTTTGCGGTACCCAGGTCAATGGCGATATCACGCCCCAACGAAAGTGAGCCTCCACCAGCCATGTACTAGGTCTCCTCAGCAGGCGACAAGCGCCTATCGCCTACAGGTTTGGGAAAAAGATACCAATTTCACGGGCTGCAGATGCTGCAGAGTCGCTTCCGTGGATGAGGTTTTCGGTAAACAATGTGCCGTAATCTCCGCGAATCGTTCCCGGAGCCGCGTTACGCGGGTTTGTTGCACCCATCATGTTGCGCAAGATTTCCCACGTATCGTCCGGTCCTTCGACCACCATTGCAACAACTGGGCCACGGGACATGAACGACACGAGTTCGCCATAGAAGCCCTTGCCCTTGTGTTCCTCGTAGTGGCGCTCCAAAATTGCGGCATCAAGTGTGCGCAATTCCATGGCGACGATTTTGAGACCTTTGGTCTCAAAACGGGAAACGATGCTGCCAACCAATTGGCGCTCTACTGCATCTGGCTTAAGGAGGACGAGGGTTCTGTTGCTCACGGCTTATAGGTTACGCCGTAAAAAGGTCCGCGCACTACCTACTACATACAAAGATCCTGCAATTAACACGGCGTCTTCAGCACGCGCATCCTTGAGCGCTCGTGAACAAGCCTCTTCAACCGTGTTGCATACCACTACATCATCGCAACCCATAGAGCGGGCGCATTGAGCAACTTGCTCGCCACTCATGCCTCGAGGAGAGGGTGCCGTACAACACACCACCACATCGAACTCATCAATGCGCAATGCCGAGAGCAACAATTCAGGATCTCGTCCCAACAATTGTCCGACGACTGCTATTCGGCGTCCTTCGGGAGAAAAGTCATCAAAGAACACGTGTGCACACACATCTGCGCCAGCTGGGTTGTGAGCTCCGTCAACAACAACTAATGGTTGATGACCAAGCACTTCAAAACGTCCCGGCATTTGCACCATGGCAAAACCTTCGCGTACAACATCAATATCAAGTTGTGCATCAAAAAATTCTTCGACTGCAACTAGCGCAAGACTTGCGTTATCACCTTGGTGCTGTCCGTGAAGAGGAACCATAACCTCTCGATACAGACCGCGAGGAGTTCGAATATCGAGAAGACGCCCCCCAACCGCGAGTTCGTTATCAACACACTCAAAATCTTCATTTCGTTTCAACAATTTTGCTGAAGGGGCAGCTGCCCAAATCGAATCTAATTCAGGGTTTACATCACCAACGACAAGGGAGCTGTGCTGTTTCGAAATTCCAACTTTTTCATGAGCGATGTGTCCAAGTGTTGGCCCTGCGAATTCCATGTGATCAAGGGCAATATTCGTGATGACGGCAACTTCCGAACGCACCACATTGGTGGCGTCCCATCGGCCCAACATGCCAACTTCAATAACAGCAACATCAACCGCTTCGTCTGCGAAATGACGAAACGCTGCCGCAGTAACAATTTCAAAATAGGTCGGCCTCACTCCAGACAACACCTCTGCGTCGGCAATTGCGGCTACGCACTCAGCAAACGCTTCCTCCGAAATTGGCTCGCCATTGCGCGAGATTCGTTCAGTTAAATGTTCAAGATGCGGGCTTGTGTACGTGCCCACATGCAGACCATGTGCCATCAACAACTTAGAAATGATCTGCGTCGTTGAACCTTTGCCATTTGTTCCTGTCACATGGATTACTGGGTAGTTCAACTCAGGATGTGCCATCACATCCATGAATGCAGAGATATTGTCAAGCGAAGGAGACTCCACTCGCCCCGTCTTTTCGTAGCTTGCGTGCTCGTCTAGATAGACAAGAGCCTCTGCATAATTCATAGCGACGAGGTTAGGGCTACGAAGCAGCGCGGCGCTGTCGGGCAACGCGCGGTGAACGAGGAACGATGGTTGGGTCGGCTTTGCTGACCACTGCGTCCACGTCCACGATCACTTTCGCCACATCTGTACGGCCAGGCAATTCGTACATGGTGTTGAGCAATACCTCTTCAAGAATTGCACGCAACCCACGAGCACCTGTACCGCGATTTAAAGCCTGATC
>JALQWV010000143.1 GCA_023263465.1 Ilumatobacteraceae bacterium | reverse complement strand
CAGGAAATCGGGAATGTGCGGTGTCAATCACCTGATGCAGCAACTCATCAAAGGGGGCATCGATCGACAACAACTCCAGCGAGTTTGTTGGTTTTCTTCACTCTCGACCTCCCCGTCGATTAGGTGGGTGTTACCCCAATTGGGTCGGGACACAGAGCCCCGACATGTACTCCAAAGGCTACTAGCGAGCGAGGTCTTCAACTAGCGAGATCGATATTGGACGATGCGCGCAAACTCAGCAGGATCAAGGGATGCCCCACCAACTAAGGCTCCGTCAATGTCAGGCTGGGCCATGATTTCTGCGATATTGGCAGCCTTAACGCTTCCGCCATATTGCAATCTGATTGCACTTGAAGCCTTGTCACCTAAAGTTTCCTGCACTTGGGCTCGGATTGCCCCGATTACGGCCTGGGCATCACCTGCGGTTGCGGTACGACCGGTGCCGATTGCCCAAATGGGTTCATAAGCAATGACCATGTTGCAGACGTGTTCTACCGAGCGACCAACCAATGCTGCACGCACTTGCCCAATAACTTTCTCCGTGGTCTTTCCTGCTTCACGCTCTTCTAGGGTCTCACCAACACAGACAATTGGATGCATGTTCAGTTTTTGAACGGTGGTGATCTTCTTGGAAACATCAGCATCAGTTTCGCCGAACATTTCACGGCGCTCGCTGTGACCCACAATGACGTACTGCACCCCCAGTTTGGCAAGAAAGGCCGCTGCAACTTCTCCGGTAAATGCACCTTTTTCTTCCCAATGACAGTTTTGTGCACCAAGGTGGATGCGCAGTTCGTCTGCGTCAATCAGCGTTTGCACACTTCGAATATCGGTGTAAGGGGGATGTACAGATACATCAACTGCGCTGTAGTCATCCTTAGTCAGCAAGTAGGCAAGCTTCTGCAAACTTTGAATTGCTTCAAAATGATTGTTATGCATCTTCCAGTTACCACTAATCAGTGGCTTTCGATACACAGTGCTATCTGGCATTTGGTGCTCCTCGCAATGCGGCAAGACCTGGAAGGTCGCCAAGTTCTAGATACTCAAGTGACGCTCCACCGCCAGTTGACACGTGATCCACTTCATCTTCAAGTTTGAATTGAGCAAGTGCGGCAGCGGAGTCACCACCGCCAACGACAGTGAATGCCTTCGTGTCTGCCACCGCTTGTGCGACAGTTTTTGTACCCGATGCAAATCGTGGATCTTCAAACATACCCATTGGGCCATTCCAAAACACTGAACGAGCATCCATAATGATGTCAGTAAACGCCGCCGCAGAACCCGGACCAATGTCTAAACCCTTTGCTCCTTCTGGCAGCCGAATACCAAAAGTTTGATATACACCATGCGCATCAAGTCCGATGATGTCTTCAGGCAAATGGATCGGAACCGGTCCCGCAAGAAGTTGCTTACACGTCAGGATTTGATCTTGTTCACAAATGGAATCACCAACGGGGTAACCCTGTGCAGCAAGGAAGGTGAAGCACATTCCTCCACCGATGATGAATGCATCAACTCGCTGTTGCAGAGCCTCAATCACTCCGATCTTGTCACTCACCTTTGCGCCTCCCAAAACAGCAACGAAGGGTCGTTTTGGCTTTTCACGAAGGTCACCCAACACATCCACCTCTCGCTGCAACAATCTTCCAGCAGCAGACGGCAGCGTGAGTGATGGTCCGACAATTGAAGCGTGTGGGCGATGCGCTGCACCAAATGCGTCATCGACATACATGTCAATCCCGTGAATCAACTGGGCAACAAAGGCAGGATCATTCCCTTCTTCCCCTGGATTGAACCTCAGGTTCTCCAGCAATTCCACACCTGGCGCCAATTCGGCAAGTCGGGCTCGAACTGGTGCCATGGAGTACTTCACATTCGCTGAGCCTTTTGGACGTCCAAGATGACTGGCGCAAACAACATGAGCACCTCGACTGGTTAGATACTCAATCGTCGGTAATGCAGCTCGTATCCGGAAGTCGTCAGTAATGGTTCGCGCATCATCAGGTCCCTCCATGGGAACGTTGAAGTCTGTTCGAACAAGAACTCGCTTACCTGAGACGTCGCCGAGATCTTCTAGCGATGGAACCCGAGACATGCCTGCGGTTACTTCGAGGAACCAATGTGCTTTGTGAGATCAACAAGGCGATTTGAATATCCCCACTCGTTGTCGTACCAACCTAAAACCTTCACCAGATTGCCCATCACCATTGTAAGATCGCTATCAAACACACACGAGTGCGAATTCGTAACAATGTCACTTGAAACGATGGGTGCATCTGTGTACTCAAGCACACCTTTGAGGGCGCCATCAGCCGCCTTCTTGAATGCAGCGTTGATTTCATCTTTTGAAGGTACTGAATTAAGAATCGCTACAAAGTCTGTAATTGATCCTGTAGGAACCGGCACACGAAGTGAAGTTCCGTCCAACTTCCCCTTCATCGCCTCAAGCACAAGACTTGTTGCGCGAGCAGCGCCTGTTCCTGTTGGTGTGATGTTGATTGCGGCACCACGCGCACGTCGCAAATCACTGTGCGGTCCATCAACAAGTTGCTGGTCGCCGGTATAGGCATGAATAGTCGTCATCAGACCCTTCTCTACTCCAAAGGCGTCATCAAGTACTTTCACCATTGGTACAAAGCAATTAGTCGTGCAACTCGCATTTGAAACCACCTTGTGCTTGCTTCGATCAAAATCTTGATGATTCACTCCATAGACGAATGTTGCATCAGCTCCGGCAGATGGAGCAGACACGATGACAATTGGAGCTCCGGCTTCTAGGTGAGCCGCAGCTTTGTCGCGATCCGTGAAGAATCCTGTCGACTCGATCACAACATCCACACCGAGCGACGCCCAAGGTAGATCCTTTGGGTCACGGTGTTGGAGCACCTTCAGTACCTTGCCGTCAATGCTGATTCCATCGTCAACTGGTTTGATGTCGTTTGGCAAAATGCCGAGTACGGAGTCGTACTTGAGCAAATGGGCCATGGTCTTGATATTGCCGAGGTCGTTAACCGCAACGATGTCAATTGGTGCACGCGAAGCTTGTACTGCACGAAAAAAGTTACGACCAATGCGACCGAAACCGTTGATACCTACGCGAATTAATGTGTTTGCCATAGAGGCAGACATTAGCAACCGAGCGACTACCTAGCGATATCTCGGTGAATAACCCTGGGATGATGCCCCAATTGAATGAATTTTCTAGCGATTTCTTCTGCTATCGCAACTGATCGGTGTCTTCCACCGGTACAACCAATAGCAACTGTGAGATAGCTTTTCCCTTCAGCACGATAGGCCGGGATGAGCATCTTGAACAGCGCGTCAATCTTGTCAACAAACTCAACCGAAAGTGGTTGCTGGAGCACGAAGTCCGAAACTTGCTGATCCAGACCACTCAATGGGCGCAGATTGTCATCCCAATGGGGATTCGGTAAAAAGCGCACGTCGAAAACCACATCAACATCAAGTGGGATTCCATGTTTATAGCCAAAGGACTCGACGGTGATCTGCATGACATCTTTTCCATCAACTGGCGCAAAAAGATCATGAATGTGAGCTTTCAATTGGTGCACGTTCAGCGAGGAGGTATCGATAACTAAGTCAGCAGAGCCCTTTACTTGTTCGAGCAATGTTCGTTCCCTAAGAATTGCTTCTTCAACACTTACCGTTGCGCTACTCAATGGATGCTTGCGGCGCGTCGCTCCATAACGCTTCACTAATTCAGATGTTGAAGCGTCAAGGTACAAAATTCGAACTCGATGACCCGAATCGCGCAAATTTGCAACGACATCTATTGCATTGGTTTGATTTGATGGCGTGCCAAGGACAAGTGCCAGTTGAAGATCGTCTGCACCGTTTTCGGCAAGTTCAACAACCTTGTCAACGAGTGCGATCGGCATGTTGTCAACGACGAACCAGCCAAGATCTTCAAGATCGTCTGCAGCCTGCGACCGACCAGCTCCTGATAACCCAACGACGAGCAAAATATCGGCCACGGGAAAAGGCTACCCGTGCAAGTGTTTATAGGTGTCGCGGGCAACCGACTCTGGGAGCCAACCCAAGGACAACAGATTGTCCAACGAAGCCTTCTTCACAGCCGCGACTGATCCAAAGTGCGTGATGAGTTTCTTCTTGCGTGCCTCGCCTAAACCTTGTATTCCATCGAGTGCACCCTTTGTCATCCGTTTTCCTCGAAGTTCGCGATGGAATGAGTTAGCGAACCTGTGTGCCTCGTCTCGAATCACTTGCAGCATGAACAGAGCATCGCTTCCTCGGGGCACGTCAACTGCTTCGGACCTATTCGGAACGAATACCTCCTCCAAGCGTTTCGCTAAGGAAGCAACGGGAATCTCGTGCTCTAGACCTAAATCACTGATGACATCCATCGCGATGGCGAGTTGTCCTTTGCCGCCATCGACCAAAATGAGTTGAGGTGGATAAGCAAATTTTCCTGGCTTCTCACCACGATGTTCGATCGGAACATCACGCTCGGCGATATATGCAGTCAGTCTGCGAGTGAGCACTTCCTTCATAGCGGCATAGTCATCATTACCGGGAACATTCTTGACTTTAAATTTTCGATATTCGCGTTTCATTGGAAGTCCATCTTCAAGAACCACCATGCTGCCTACATAATCGGTTCCCTGAAGATGTGCCATGTCATAACACTCAATTCGGAGGGGCGCTTCTGGAAGATTGAGCAAATCTTGCAATTCGGTAAGCGCTCGGCTCCGGCTGTTGTGATCTGAAGCGCGTTTCATTCGATGCCGTGCAAACTCATCAGTGGCATTCTTTACAACTGTTGCCAATAACTCCTTTTTATCACCGCGAGTCGGAACACGAATCTCTACTTTGGTGCCACGTTCTCGTGCAAGCCACTGCTCGATTGCGTTATGGCTCTCGGGCGCCTGTGAAACGAGAATTTCTTTAGGAATACCAAGCGGCGGCGCATCGCCATAGATACTCTCCAGAATTCGGTCGACGAGTTGACCCGAGGTCACATCTTCGACTTTGTCAAGAATGAATCCGTTTCGCCCCATGACCCTTCCGCGGCGAACGTAAAACACCTGGACCGACGCCTCAAACTCATCATCTGCGATTCCAACAACATCGATATTTTCAGATTGGTCCCCAACCATCTGTTGTCGCTCAAGCGCCTTATGAATGTGAGTCAGGCGATCTCTAAAAACCGCGGCACGCTCAAAGTCTTGCTTACTAGACGCCTCCCTCATTTCTAACTCAATTTTGTTCACAATCTCTTCTGAATCGCCATTGAGGAAACGCTGCAAATCATGCACATATCTTGAATACTGAGCCATTTCAACATTGCCAACACATGGTCCACTGCACTTCTCAATATGAAACAACAAACATGGACGTCCAAGGCGATTGTGTTGCTTGAACACTCCGTTGGAACAGGTGCGAACGGGAAACGTACGGAGCACCAGTTCAAGGGTGTCTCGTATGACCCAAGCATTGACGTATGGCCCGAAGTACTTTGTACCTTTGCGACGTCGCCCTCTCATGACCACAGCACGCGGCCACTCTTCATCAAGAGTGATGGCCAGAAACGGATAGCTCTTATCGTCACGGAGACGGATATTGAAACGTGGACGATGCTCTTTGATCAAGTTGTACTCAAGAATCAGAGCTTCGACTTCGTTACGCACCTCGATCCATTCGACACTTGCAGCAACCGACATCATTTTTGCTGTTCGAGGGTGGAGCGTATGGGGTTCTGCAAAATAACTGCCCACACGTGAACGAAGATTGATTGCCTTGCCGACGTAAATCACTCCGCCTTGTTCATCTTTAAACTGATATGACCCAGGAGAATCAGGAATAGGAGTCGATGGACGTTGCACTGCCTATTGCTTCTTTTTTAACAGAGGCCCAAGGAATTTACCGGTGTAGCTTCCCTTGATCTTCGCCACATCTTCAGGTGTTCCTTCGGCGATGATTCGACCGCCACCATCTCCCCCTTCTGGACCCATGTCAATAATCCAGTCGGCTGTTTTGATCACATCTAGATTGTGCTCAATGACCAAAACGGTGTTTCCCGCTTCTACTAGACGAGCAAGAACAGTCAATAAACGGCGTACATCTTCAAAGTGCAAACCAGTGGTTGGTTCATCAAGTAGATAAATCGTTCGACCAGTACTGCGCTTTGCAAGCTCTGCTGCGAGCTTGACGCGCTGTGCCTCACCGCCAGACAATGTTGGAGCTGATTGACCCAATCGCACGTAGCCCAAACCAACGTCAAGCAAGGTTTGCATGTGACGACCGATGCGAGGTTGGTTTGAAAAAAAGTCGACCGCCTCAGATATCGGCATATCCAGTATCTGCGAAATATTCTTTCCCTTGAACAGAATGTCTAAGGTGTCGCGGTTATAGCGCTCACCCTTACACACATCGCACGGCACATAGACGTCAGGCAAAAACACCATTTCAATTTTGATGGTTCCATCACCCGAACACGCCTCGCATCGACCACCCGGAACGTTGAAACTAAACCGTCCTGGTTGATAACCACGAACCTTCGCTTCGGGAGTAGTGGCGAACAATTTACGGATGTCGTCAAACACTCCGGTATAGGTAGCTGGATTTGAGCGAGGGGTTCTGCCAATTGGAGATTGATCCATGTCAATCACTTTGTCAAGGTGCTGTACTCCGTCAACGGCCGTGTGTTTGCCTGGCGCATCTTTTGACTTGTAGATCTTCTGCATGAGCGAAGGCAGCAGAATGTCACGAATCAATGTGCTTTTACCGCTACCCGACACACCGGTCACTGCAACAAACAACCCCAATGGAATCTTGGCTGTGAGATTCTGCAAATTGTGCTCACGAGCACCGCGAATCGTGAGCCACTCCTTCTTCGGAGAACGCCTTTGTGCAGGAACTGGAACGAACTTCTTCCCGCTTAGGTATTGACCTGTTATTGATTTCGTAATCTTTTCAATACCGGCGACTTCACCGCTATACACGACTTCACCACCGTGCTCACCCGCACCCGGACCAATATCCACAATCCAATCAGATGCGCGTATTGTGTCTTCGTCATGTTCAACCACCATGACAGTGTTTCCAAGATCTCGGAGTCGTACGAGTGTCTCAATCAATCGATGATTGTCTCGTTGATGCAGGCCGATACTTGGTTCATCCAACACATACAAGGTGCCAACTAACCCAGAACCAATCTGACTTGCAAGACGAATTCGCTGAGCTTCACCGCCTGCAAGTGTCGCAGCTGCACGAGAGAGTGTGAGATAGTCAAGGCCAACCGATAGCAAGAAACCGAGCCGCGCATTGATTTCCTTGGTAATGCGTTCTGCGATGATCTTGTCGCGATCACCAAGTTTCAGGCTCTTCAAAAACTCAGCCGATTTACCTATGGATAAATCACAAATCTCACTCAAACTCTTGCCGTTAACTTTTACAGCTAACGACGATGGTTTAAGTCGCTGTCCCTTACACGCCTTACATGGCGCCTCGCGCATGTAGCTTTCAAATTGCTCACGAGAATAATCACCTTCCGCGCTTTCGTGTCGACGTTTGATCCAGGGAACTACGCCTTCATACGAAGTGCTGTATTCGCGGGATCGTCCGTAACGGTTCTTGTACTTCACCAATAAGGCATCACCTGCACCGTGCATGATGATGTTCTTATTCTTTTCGGAGAGCTTTTCCCACTTAACGTTGAGAGGAATGGAGTACTCCTCAGCCACTGCTTCGAGCATGCGTTGGAAATACTGCGTATGGGCAGATCGCCATGGCGCGATAGCCCCCTGAAGAATTGATAGTTCCGGATCTGGAACCACAAGCTCTTCTTCAACTTCGTACCGTGTTCCCAAACCTAGGCAAGTTTCACACGCACCAAATGGAGAGTTAAAAGAGAAACTACGAGGAGCCAATTCATCAAAACTTGCGCTGCACTTTGGGCATGCCATGTGTTGACTAAACGTGATGACCTCACCTTGCTCGTCACTTTTGCCACTCATAATCTCAATCCCAGCAACTCCGTCCGCAAGTTTCAGCGCTGTCTCAAGGCTGTCGGTCAAACGCCGGTGAATGCCAGTCTTCTGGACTAAGCGATCAACAATGATGTCAATGCTGTGATTCTCATAGCGCGCAAGTTTGTCGCCTTTTTTCAGGAATTCTGAAATATCAACAATTTGATCGTCGATCCGCGCACGGGAGTAACCCTGAGCAAGCAGCTCTCCGAGCAGGTTTTCGTACTCACCTTTACGCCCGCGAACCACAGGAGCGAGCACCTGAAATCGTGTCCCAATGGGAAGTTCTAAAATTCGATCAACGATCTGCTGAGGCGTTTGGCGCTGCAGAGCAATGCCGTCTTTCGGACAATGCTGGACTCCGATCCGCGCCCACAGCAAACGCAGATAGTCATAGATCTCGGTGATCGTGCCAACCGTTGAACGCGGATTCTTGGAAGCAGTTTTCTGATCAATGGAGATCGCTGGTGATAATCCCTCAATGACATCTACATCAGGTTTGTCCATTTGTCCAAGGAACTGACGCGCGTACGCACTGAGGGATTCAACGTAGCGACGCTGACCTTCGGCATAAATGGTGTCGAAGGCCAAGCTACTTTTTCCGCTTCCTGAAAGACCAGTGAGAGCAATCAACCTGTCGCGAGGAACTTCTACGTTGATGTTCTTCAAATTGTGCTCTCTAGCGCCACGAACGGAAATAACTCCCGCCGAATACACAGGCTTCTTCGTTGGAGGCATGACAGCAGACTACTTACTTGCTACTTAGCGTCGCGAAGTTCGCGTCGTAAATCTCTAATTTCATCTCGCAGACGTGCTGCGTATTCAAACTTCAATTCTGAGGCTGCGAGATTCATCTCCTCCTCAAGGGTTTGAATCAATCGTCCAAGCTCCTGCTGTGGCAGCGAGCGTAATTCGTTAACGACCTTTTCACGCTCACGGTCACGGCGAGCGCCCTTCGTTGTGGAAGCGACACCTTCGGACGGACGAAGCACAGACAAAATATCTCCGACGGCCTTGCGGATGGTCTGTGGATTGATGCCGTGCTCCTGGTTATAGGCAAGCTGTCGCTCTCGCCGACGCTGTGTTTCACCGATTGCGCGGTCCATGGACGGAGTGCGCTTATCTGCGTACATCACCACCTGTCCGTTTACATTTCGAGCAGCGCGTCCAATCATTTGGATGAGAGAAGTTTCACTGCGGAGAAATCCTTCCTTGTCGGCATCGAGAATCGCGACAAGCGATACTTCAGGCAAGTCCAATCCTTCGCGAAGCAGGTTGATTCCCACCAGAACATCAAATTCACCCAGACGTAACGCTCGCAGGATTTCGATCCGTTGGATCGTGTCAATATTCGAATGCAAGTAACGGACTTTTAGGCCTTGCTCAAGCAAGTATTCGCTTAAATCCTCTGCCATTTTTTTGGTTAACGTCGTAATCAGTACACGATCACCAGCTTCAACTCTGCCGTTAACCAACTCAATAATGTCATCAATCTGACCTTTAGTGGGTCTCACGATCACTTCTGGGTCGACTAAGCCTGTTGGACGAACTATTTGTTCAACCACTTGCTGGCTAGTCGTAATTTCAAATTTCGCCGGTGTGGCGGACAGAAATATGCATTGATGAATCCTTTGCATCGCTTCCTCAAACTGCAACGGCCGATTATCAGCCGCAGATGGCAATCTGAAGCCGTGCTCAATGAGAGTTTCCTTGCGACTGCGATC
>JALQWV010000040.1 GCA_023263465.1 Ilumatobacteraceae bacterium | reverse complement strand
GTACGCGAGGATGTGTGCGCTAGTTACGCAGTTGGACTGCTAATTCTGCAGCAACGCGAGCATTGTTTTCGGCGAGCGACAGATTGGCAACCACGCTGGTGCCAGAAGTTGCCTCGGCAATTGCGCCAAGCACATAAGGCGTTACTGCTGGACCAACAATTCCTGCTTTTGCCGTGGCGGCTAACGACTTTTCAATGATGTTGTCAATGACATTCTTGTCTAGAGAGTCAGCCAATGGAACAGGAACACACGCAAGAATGCCGCTTGTTCGGCCAAGTGCGCGATGTGCTCGTGTGTAATTGGCAAGTTGGTGCACGGTGTCGACACGAGCTGGAATGGGTAATCCACTGGAGTGCACGGTGAATGCGGGAAATTCGTCGCATGCCAAGCCAACAACCGGAACGCCAAGTGTTTCTAAGTATTCAAGTGTGCGTGGAAGATCAAGAAATGATTTCGCTCCAGCGCAAACGGTGACTACTGGGTGTGCAGCCAGTGCGCCAAGATCCGCACTGATGTCGCCATGCAGTTGCACATCACGATGAACGCCGCCAATACCACCTGTTGCGAAGACGCTTACTCCCGCGCGCGCAGCAAGCAGCAATGAGGCTGACACCGTCGTTGCACCAACACTCCACTGTTGAGCAATAGCCAAGGCAAGTTCGCGCTCGCCGGCTTTTTTTGCTGGCCCAAGAATGCGCTCATGCTCACTTTCGTTCAGACCAACACGTGCAACTCCGTCAATAACAGCAGTTATTGCAGGCACGGCACCTGCATTACGAATTGCTGCGATGCAACGTGAAAGGGCTTGCGCGTTTGCAGGAGATGGCAAACCGAGGTTGGAAAAAATGGTGGACTCAAGCGCAACTACTGCACCATTACCGGCAATCGTGTCACGAACTTCGGTGGATACGGAGATGGTGGTCATGGTGATTCCTCTTGTTGAGCAGTATGGAGAGTGGCGCCTGGCGATTGCAGCACGTGTGAAGCCAGTGCGTGGCCGTGAGCAATTGCCATCGTGACATTTTTTGTCGTTGCATAGTGAGGCAGGAAGCCAGCAGCAAATGCATCACCCGCGCCGGTGGTGTCCACAATGTTGGCTACTGGCGTTACAGCAACTTCTGTGTTTGTGCCATCGTGCTGCACGGCAATCGCTGGTAGCGGCCCCTGCTTGATGACGGTAAGTAACGCGCCATCCATTGGCTGTTTTGCGCTAACACCAAGTACGGCTGCCTCGTCTTCATTGCACAAAAACACTTCAGGCTGTAGCGATTCAATGAGTGCACGGTATCGCTCTGTGTCGAACTGCCTGAGCACCGAAGACGAAGAAGCATCAATTGAAATGAGCGCTCCATTTGCGCGTGCCGTATTGATGTATTGCACACTTGTTGACGCAAGCGGTTCGTCAATAAGTGAGTACGTGGGAATATGCAAGACGCTCACACCGTTCATGAGCTTGGGATCAAAGTGCGCAAGATGCGATGCAACGCCACGGTCGGTAAGAAACGAACGCTGACCATTTGGTTGCACTAACACAACAATGCTTCCCGTGCGACCATCGGCAATCACTTGCACGTCAACACCCGAATCGCGCAGCACCTCGCACAGGTGTGAGCCGAGCCGATCGTGTCCGACCTGGCCAATAAAGCGCGACGGAGTTCCTGAAAGTGCGGCGAACATGCTGACGTTTGCAGCACTGCCACCGCGGGTACGACGAATGACCGATTCGGTGTCGCTACCGATGTTCAGTTCGGTGTTGAGCCACACCACTACATCTTCAACGAGGTCACCAATCGTGCACAGCACGGGAGATGCAGCTCTTGCTTATACCGAGAGCAGGTCGCGCGCGCCGGTGTCACTTGAAGGGTGACGCAGCTTGCTCATTGCACGAGCTTCAATTTGACGAATGCGCTCGCGAGTGAGGTTGAATGCTTCGCCAACTTCTTCAAGTGTGCGTGGCTCACCGCGGTCAAGGCCAAATCGAAGTGCAAGAATTTCACGTTCACGCTGATCGAGAGGGGCAAGCAGTCGCGAAATTTCTTCCGGCAACAATGCGGTCGCAGCAACTTCGAATGGGGACTCTGCTGCACGATCCTCAACAACGTCGCCAAGTTCGGCATCGCCATCTTCACGTAGTGGTTCGGACAGCGACAGTGGCTCAGCAGCAAAGCGCAATGCTTCAGTCACTTTGTCTTCTGGCATTTCTACTTCTGCAGACAATTCAGCAAGTGTTGCTGGACGTCCAAACTTCAGTTCGAGGCGTGAGCGGGCCTTTTGCAAACGGGCGAGCGTGTCTCCAGCATGAACCGGAAGACGAATGGTGCGACCGGTGTTTGCAATGCCGCGCGTAATCGCCTGACGGATCCACCATGTTGCGTAGGTGGAGAATTTGAAACCTTTGCGCCAGTCAAACTTTTCAACGGCGTGCATTAGGCCAAGGTTGCCTTCTTGAATGAGGTCGAGCAGTGGAAGTCCAGATGCCTGATACTTCTTGGCAATCGACACCACAAGGCGCAAGTTGCTTTGCACGAATTGGCGCTCGGCTTTTGTTCCATCGCGTTGTTCTTTGCGAAGTTCGCGGCGACGGTTTGGAGTAATGGTCTTGTCGTGTGCTTCGAGTTCGGCTGTTGCTTGCTTGCCGGTTTCTATTGCCTTCGCCAAGCGGACTTCATCGTCCTTGGTGAGGAGGGCGTACTGGCCGATGT
>JALQWV010000113.1 GCA_023263465.1 Ilumatobacteraceae bacterium | reverse complement strand
CGACGCTCTATCCACTGAGCTACGAGGGCCTAATTACCGTCAGGCTATCGCTCGTATGAATAATGGGAATTTGAATTAGGTGGGGTTAATGCGGTGCGGTCGGCAACAATAGAAGGACTATGGCTGACCCAGTCCTTACAGTTGCAGAGCTGCTGCGGCCAACGTTTACGCGTCTTGCGGGTGGCGTAGATAGCGACCCAGTTGTACGCAGAAGCGATCGAGCAGATGCGCAAGTAAATGGGTCGCTTGCACTGGCAAAAGCATTGGGTAAATCGCCTCGCGAAGTTGCGCAGATCGTGCTTGATGCAGTCGATTTAACGAATGTGTGCAGTGCAACGGAAATTGCTGGACCAGGGTTTATCAATGTCACGTTTTCGAATGAGTTTTTGGCACGTGAATTAGTGGCAGCAGCTGATGACATACGTCTAGGTGTGCGTAATGCTCCCGCGAAGCTAAAAGTTGTTGTTGATTACTCTGCTCCAAACGTTGCAAAAGAAATGCACGTAGGTCACTTGCGCAGCACAGTGATCGGCGATGCGTTGGTTCGCATGCTGGAGTTTGTTGGTCACAGTGTGGTTCGCGAAAATCACATCGGCGACTGGGGTACCCCATTTGGAATGCTCATTGAGCACCTCATCGACCTAGGTGAAACTGAAGCTGCAAACGAACTATCTGTTGGTGACCTCGACTCGTTTTATCGTCAGGCTCGATCCAAGTTTGATGCACATGATGAATTCAAAGAGCGTGCACGCGCACGCGTGGTGCTATTGCAAGGCGGTGACCAAGAAACGCTTCGCATGTGGAAGTTGTTAGTAGGCGAGAGCACGCGTTATTTCGACAAGGTGTATCAAACGCTTGGAGTGTTACTCACTTCAGACGACCTCATGGGGGAAAGTGCCTACAACTCGTTGCTTGCACAAGTAGTAGATCGGCTACGTGATTCAGGTTTGATTGAAATCAGTGACGGCGCAGAAGTGGTGTTTCCAGAAGGGTTTTTAAATCGCGAAAATGAACCGCTGCCGCTCATCATTCGCAAAACCGATGGCGGTTACAACTATGCGACTAGTGACCTTGCTTGCGTGATTGATCGGGTTGAGCGCATTGGTGCAAACGTGGTGCTCTATGTAGTTGGGTCTCCGCAGGCTCAACATTTAGAAATGGTTGCTGTTGTTTCACGTAAGGCCGGTTGGGTACCAGAGAGTACTGAACTCACTCATGTTGCGTTCGGCAATGTGCTTGGCACAGATCGCAAAATTTTGAAAAGCCGCAGCGGTGAAGTGGTGAAGCTCGATGCATTGCTCACTGAGTCAGTTGAGCGTGCTGCGGGTGCAGTGAAGGAAAAGAATGCAGATCTTCCTGCAGCGCAGCAGGCAGAAGTTGCTCGCCAGATTGGAATTGGCGCGGTGAAGTATGCCGACCTATCAACCGATCGCATTAAGGACTACGTGTTTGATTGGGAGCGTATGCTGGCGTTTGAAGGCAATACTTCACCGTATTTGCAGTACGCACACGCACGTATTTGCAGCATTTTTCGTAAGGCTGGTATCGATCGTGCTTCAGTGCGCCGAATAACGCCAACACTTGGTCATAGCGCAGAGCGAGCATTGTGCATGCGATTGTTGCAGTTCGATACCGCTGTGTGGGACACCCTCGACAAGTACAGTCCGCATCGTTTGTGCACCTATTTGTTTGAATTGGCAAGCGAATTCAGCTCGTTTTACGAACATTGTCCAGTAATGCGCGCTGACTCTGAAGACCAGAAGATGAGTCGCCTGGCATTGTGTGATTTCACGGCGCGTGTATTGGAACAAGGCCTGGCATTATTGGGTATCGAATCTCCGGAGCAAATGTGAGCGCAATTTCCAATCATCTGCTGCCAGACAATTCGGTCATTGATGCACAAGGCGTCATGAGCATCGGTGGCTGTTCGCTTGTGGAGGTTGCTAAGCAATTTGGAACGCCAGTGTTTGTGTACGACGAAGATCATATGCGTGCGCGCTGCCATGAAGCAGTGAAAGCATTTGGTCCAAACCGAGTGATTTATGCAACGAAAGCTTTCTTCTGCACAGCAATGGCGAAGTTGGCGTACGACGAAGGATTAATGCTCGACGTTGCAACAGGCGGCGAATTGTTCGTTGCACTGAATGCTGGAGTTCCAGGTAGCAGTTGCGTCATGCACGGTAATAACAAGAGTATGGACGAATTGCGCATGGCAATTAAGGCCGATGTTCATCACATAGTTGTTGACAACTTTGACGAACTTGATCGATTGGATGCGTTACATGTTGAGGGATTACCTGTTCCGCGTGTGCAATTGCGCATAACACCTGGTGTTTCAGTGCACACTCACGAGTACATCGCAACCGGTCAAAATGATTCGAAGTTTGGTTTTAATTTGGGTAATGGCGATGCACACAAAGCTGCTGAGCGAGCACGCAGATCAAACTCGGTTGACTTCGTTGGTGTGCATTGTCATATTGGTTCAAATGTGTTTGCAGTAGAAAATTTTGCTCACGCCGCAAAGATCATGGTGGACTTGGCAAATGAACTAGAAGTAGAGCAACTCACCTTTGGTGGTGGACTCGGCGTTGCATATGTGGAAACGGAACATGCTTCAACCATTACCGAATGGTCCACGCATCTTCTTTCAGCAGCAGAGCATCTGCGTAAACCAACACAAGTATTCGTGGAGCCTGGTCGATCGATAGTTGCTGCTGCGGCAGTAACGGTGTACGAAGTGGGAACAGTGAAGCCAATTCCGGGAGTGCGCACGTATGTTGCAGTTGATGGAGGAATGAGCGACAACCCACGTCCGGTGATGTACGGCAGTGGGTATGAACTGTTCATGCCTGCCAAAGCCAATGCTGATCGCACAGAGTCAATTCGATTAGTGGGAAAACACTGCGAAAGCGGCGACATTTTGATTAGCGAAACACTTGCACCTGCAGGATTACGCGTAGGAGATTTGATAGCAACTCCAGTAACTGGCGCGTATGGACACTCCATGGGATCAAACTACAACAAGATCACACGCCCGCCTGTGGTGTTTGCTCGTAATGGCAATGCGCGATTAGTCGTGCGTCGCGAGACATATGAGGACTTAGTTCGATTGGATGTGAGCGAATAGCCAATAGCGTGAAGGGCATGTCGGAACACCGCGTACGCCTTGGAGTTATTGGACACGGAACGGTAGGTGCGGCATTCGTGCGCCTGGTGAAGCAGCAATCCGACACCATTGCTGCACGTAGTGGAGTGCGCTTAGAGGTCGCGCGAGTTGCAGTACGCAATATTGATGCCCATGCGGGGTCGATTGCGGCAGGGGTAATGACCACTGACGCTGAGTTTGTTGTTAACGATCCAACTGTTGACCTAGTTGTCGAACTGATGGGCGGGGTAGACCTTCCACGCACGTTGATTCTTGCTGCCCTGAAAAATGGTAAACCCGTCGTAACTGCGAACAAAGCGCTGCTTGCACAACATGGCGGCGAGCTTTTTGCTGCGGCAGACGATGCGGGAATCGACTTGTTGTTCGAGGCTGCGGTGTGCGGTGGAATTCCACTCATTCGTCCATTGCGTGAAAGTTTGCGCGGAGAACCAATTAAGCGAGTGCTCGGCATTGTGAACGGCACGACCAACTTCATTCTTACCAAGATGAGTGAAGAAGGACAAAGTTACGCAGATGCTCTTGCTGCTGCGCAAGCACTTGGCTATGCGGAAGCCGACCCAACCGCAGACGTTGAGGGCTTGGACGCCGCAGCAAAGGTATCAATCATCGCCAGTATTGCATTTGGCTGCAACGTGGTTGCAAGTGACGTCTATAGCGAAGGCATCAGCAACATTTCTGCTGCAGACATCGCAATTGCAAAACGACTTGGCTACGCAGTGAAGTTGCTTGCGATTGCGGAATACGACAAATTGAACGGAGAGGTTTCAGTTCGCGTGCATCCGGCAATGGTTCCCATGCATCACCCACTTGCTTCAGTGCGTGACAGCTTCAATGCAGTAGTAGTTGACGGTGAAGCCTCAGGGTCGCTCATGTTCTATGGTCGTGGCGCAGGAGGCGACCCAACTGCAAGTTCGGTGCTGGGCGACGTGATCGATGCTTCAATCAACCTGAACAAGGGTGCCCACGCAACGCTTGGCGTGTTGAGCCCACCGAAGCTGAAGCGCATGGCCGACACCTCGTGCGAGTATTTGATTCCACTTGAAGTGACCGACAAGCCAGGTGTTTTGCACGCAGTAACGGGAGTTTTTGCTCGCAATAATGTGAGCATTCGCGCAGCCGAACAGGACGGAATTGGAAATGGCGCACGTCTGGTGTTTCTTACGCACGAGGCGAATGAAGCAGCGGTTCAAGCCTGTATTACCGAATTGAAGACGCTGGACGTGGTGATGCACGTTGGAGCACTTCTTCGTGTGATTGCCAACTAACTAACCTGTAGGCACTATGCGTTATGTTTCCACGCGCGGTCGCGCAGCAGAGTTGGGCTTTTGTGATGCTCTGCTTGCTGGTCTTGCAACTGACGGCGGTTTGTATGTGCCGCAATCATGGCCAAAAAACCCAACCCTCGCTGGCTCAACGTACGCATCAAAAGCGGCTTCACTCATGGCGCCATATGTAGAAGGCGAAATTCCTCAAGATATCTTCGCGCAATTGTGTGCGACTGCGTATTCGCGCTTTCGCGACCCAGCCGTAGTTCCACTCGTGCAAATTGCTCCAGAGCATTACTTGCTGGAGTTGTTTCATGGGCCAACGCTCGCGTTTAAAGATGTTGCATTGCAACTCATCGGTCAGCTGTTTGACTACGTCTTAACTCAGCGACATCAGCGAGTCATGATCGTTGGTGCAACTAGTGGCGACACCGGTAGTGCGGCAATCGACGGTGTGAAGGGTTGCAAAAACGTCGACATCGTGATTCTGTATCCAAATGGGCGAGTGAGCGATGTGCAACGCCGTCAAATGACCACTATCGCTTCGCCAAACGTGCACACAGTCGCCATTGATGGAACGTTTGATGACTGCCAAGACTTGGTGAAAGCCATGTTTAATGATGCGCCATTCCGCGAAGCCAACAATTTGTCTGCCGTGAACTCCATTAACTGGGCTCGCGTTATGGCGCAAACGGTGTACTACTTCACAGCGCTTGAATCCCTTGGTCGCTCGGCATCATTCAGCGTGCCAACAGGCAATTTCGGCAATGTGCTTGCTGGTTGGATTGCAAAGCAAATGGGCGCAGAAATTGAAAAACTGATTGTTGGTTCAAATAGCAACGACATTCTCACTCGGTTCTTCGAAACGCACAGCATGGACATGTTGCCTGTAGTTCCAACGCTCAGCCCAAGTATGGACATTCAGGTTTCGTCCAACTTTGAGCGGTTGTTGTTTGAAATGAATAATCGCGACGGTGGCGCTACAACCGAACAACTCAATCGTTTCCGTCAATCGGGGAACTTGACAGTAGAGCCCGATCAATATGAGAGGTGGATTGCACCTACGTTCTGTGCTCATCGCGCCAACGACGACGAAACACTTGCTGTGATGAAACGTATTTATGGTGATAGCGGCATGTTGGTTGATCCACACACAGCGGTAGGCATTGCATCTGCCGAATCGTGTGCCGAACCGGGTATTCCTACAATCACCCTTGCAACTGCGCACCCGGCAAAGTTTCCCGATGCGGTGAAGAAGGCAACGGGTGTGCACCCTGCTTTGCCAGACCATGTTGCTGACTTGTTTGATCGCGAGGAACGCATCGTGAATTTGCCAAATGACTTGCAGGCAATTGAGGCTTTCGTGGCCTCGCGCCATTAACTATCACTTACTCCAAGTTGCCACGTGCCCAAAGAGGGGCTATGGTGGAAGTCGGCTCGGAATCCCGAGCAAAGCCCCCGCACTCTGCGTCTCGGAATTTATTGCAGTTAGTATTAAATCGCTTATCGTTTCGGCTCTTTTATATCCAAAGTTACTATTTTTTATTACAATGTCAACATCAATGGTAACACCATTAGTGTAACTGAT
>JALQWV010000127.1 GCA_023263465.1 Ilumatobacteraceae bacterium | reverse complement strand
GCTCTCGCGGCCTAATTAGGGCGTAGAGAGCAACCGTGAGCCGCAAGGTCGCACGGGGCCAATTCACCGCAGCCCGGCAACAGAAGCGGGGAATGACATTGGGAAAGACCGATGACGTTGTGAAAGACCAATGACCGAATGGAAAGACATTCCGCGGGTTAGTGCTTCGGCATTAACCAATCGACCCGCCGATGTTGCTGCGTAGCAACGGTGTCGGGAATGGTCGTATCACGGGCGTTCAACGGCTGATGGACGGGGGTTCGATTCCCCCCAGCTCCACTAGTTGCAAACGGTAGTTTCTAGGTGTGAAAAAGACGCCTTCACGGTTTGCGCCGATCTCCGATCGCCTCTCCGGACTCGGTGCAGCGAAATGGGCGGTGCATGTTGAAGGCCTCAATCGCGCTGCTGCTGGCAAAAGGGTCACCTTTCTTTCCATTGGCGAACCCGATTTGCCACCGCCTGCAAGCGTGCTCGATCAAGCAGTTGCTTCAATGCGTGGAGGCCGACTGAAGTACGCAGCGGGACAAGGTGAACAAGTTGCGCTTGACGCCATTGCCGCTCACCTTTCACGTAGGTCGGGTCAGGAAGTTTCACCCGACCAAATCGTGTACACCGCAGGAACACAAAACGGTTTGTGCACCGCGTTGATGACACTGGTGCAAGCCGGTGACGAAGTGTTAGTTCCAGATCCGTATTACGCAACTTACGAGGGTCTCGTCGCAGCATCGGGTGCAACATTTGTTCCCGTTCCTACACTTTCGGAAGATGGCTTTCATGTAACTGCGAAGCAGATTGAAGCCGCAATTACACCACGAACACGTGTGCTATTGCTGAACACACCAAGTAACCCAACGGGTGCGGTGTTGTCGCAAAACGAAATCGACGAAATCGGCGAGGTTTGCGAGCGTCACGATTTATGGATCGTTGTCGACGAGGTGTACGCAGACCTCACCTACGGTGCGCCATTCTGCTCCCCATTTGATCGTCCACACCTGCGCCATCGCACGCTTGCCGTGTCGTCCATTTCAAAGTCGCATGCTCTTCCAGGATTCCGAGCAGGCTGGATCGCTTCCCCGCTCGAAGTCACACCGCGGCTCGTGCTCGTTGCAGAAGCGATGTTGTTCGGTTCACAGCCATTCATCGAAGATGCGCTTGCAGTTGCTCTCTCGCAGCGCCACCCGGAAGTTGAGCGACTGAGTTCTGCATTTCGTGATCGCGCACATCAGCTTGTTGCCGCATTCGAGGGATCAACTGTGGCAAAGGCTCGCATGCCTGAAGGGGGCATGTTCATCATGGTCGATATTCGCGAAACGGGAATGACGGGCGAAGAGTTTGCCTGGAAGCTGATCAACGAACACGACATCGTGGTGATGCCTGGTGAAAGTTTTGGTAAAGGCGGCGCAGGACATATTCGTCTTGCACTGACCAATGACGCAGAGATTTTGCGAGGGGCTGGCTCTCGGATTCGTGAGACTGCTGAAGCTGTAGCCGCTAGTCGTTAACGCAGCGACTTACGCTGTGCGGTAGACCACGAACACTTTGCGCAATGTTTCGTGAACGGTCCACACACCCTTCCAGCCAATTGGGAAGATGCAACTTGAACCAACTGTAAGCAATACTGGCTCGCCGCCGTCTTCATGCACGGTCATGCTTCCCTTAATTACATAAATCACTTCACCTCTTGTAGTGAACTCCCAACGCGATGCACCTGGCTCACATTCCCATGTTCCCGATGTAACGGTTTCGTTGTCAAGAAACACTTGAGCACGAGTCATGATTTCGCCTGTTAATGGCTCAGCAGAAGGCTGACCTAATGGCTTTTCAGCAAGTTGGG
>JALQWV010000099.1 GCA_023263465.1 Ilumatobacteraceae bacterium | reverse complement strand
GCAATGCCTGGACCTTCTTTAATCCACACCGCAGCAGCCGACCACAAGTTCTTCACTTCAACGGTTTCTCCAAGAACTGGCATTGCGTCTGGCGTGAGAGAGAGCAAGCCGTTGATGGCGTATTTAATTTCGGCATCACCGAGCATTTCCATGAGTTCGATTGCTTGTTCCATCTGCGGATCAAAGTCGTCCATGGTGAGAGGCAACTCGGTAGGCGAGAGTGCCGATGCTTCGTTGGATGGAATGTCATCTGGGTGCATGAAGATTGCACGGTGCGCGTACGAACCGACTTCCATCGAGCCAGTTGATTGTCGCTCGTAGCAGAAGGTGTCCATGTCGCGGACGATTGGGAATGCAACTTCGGCGTTTGTTTTCTGCAGAACGTCGATTGGCCCAACGTCAGCCATTTGGTGAACGGCAGGGGTAAGAGGAATATTCGCTCCTGCCATCTTGGCGATGCGCGGGCTCCACACACCGCAAGCAATGACAACGTAGTCAGCTTCAATGCGACCCTTATTGGTAACCACTGCCGAGATTTGACCGTTCTTGGTTTCAAGGTCGAGCACTTCGGTGTTTGCAAATACTTTCAGGTGTCCGGCCTTCACTGCGCTCTCACGCATCAGCGTTCCTGTTTGCAGTGAGTCAACAACCGACACACTTGGTGTGTAGAAACCGCCAAGCAAAATCTTTTCGTTGATGAACGGAACCAGTTCCTTAATTTCTGCTGGAGTGAGCAATTTGGAGTCGATACCCCACGCCTTTGCCGACGTCATGCGGCGGTTGAATTCCTCCATGCGCTCTGGTGTGCGAGCAACTTCGATGCCGCCAGAGGTGTTGTTCATGCCGTGTTCGATGTATTGCTGCTGCGAAGCAAGGGTCAGCAGTGCCATTTCCTTGTTGTGGTCGGTTGGGAAGATGAAGTTTGATGCGTGGCCGGTGGAACCGCCTGGGTTT
Organism: Ilumatobacteraceae bacterium; assembly: GCA_023263465.1. Taxonomy (GTDB): domain Bacteria; phylum Actinomycetota; class Acidimicrobiia; order Acidimicrobiales; family Ilumatobacteraceae; genus UBA3006. Next base: position 2,946 of record JALQWV010000099.1, on the reverse strand, counting down.
GGCAACGGTCCCTTATCAATAAGCACCATGTCGGTCCAACCGAGCTTGCTCAAGTGGCCAACAAGACAGTTACCCACGATTCCGGCGCCGATAACGACACATTTTGCGCGGCTAGGAAATTCACTCACGAGATACCCCCGAAAAGAGGACCACACCCCCGTTGGGCGAGGCCACAATTGAATTTTGGTAGTATATCAGCACAATATCATCACGTAAAAATCGGGATATGATGTGCCGCGTGAGTACTTCGCTGAGCGAGCAGGCCTATCTCGAGATCCGGAACAAGATTGTCCGCCTCGAACTGGCCCCCGGCGACGTCATTAAAGAGGAGAACCTGCAGGCCCAACTGGGCATCGGGCGCACCCCAATTCGAGAGGCGCTCCAGCGTTTGGCGAGAGACCAGTTCGTCACGGTTATTCCGCGACGCGGCATGTTGGTATCGGGAATTGACGTGATGGAACTCAGCATGCTGTACGAAACCCGTGCACTGCTAGAGCCGTACGCCATGCGACTTGCTGCCAAGCGTGGAAGGCAGGAACATTGGGACGAAATGGCACGAGTGCTTGCACGAGCAGAAGAGCCAAGTGCAACCAATGACGATCTCATGAAGATCGACCGCCGTTGTCACGAAATTGTATGGGATGCAGCGGGCAATCGGTTTCTTACCGCAACACTCGACATGATGTACGCGCAAAGTGACCGCTTGTGGCATTTGTACATTGCAGATGTTGCAGACATGAAGCATGCTGTGCAAGAGCACGGAGAAATGTTTGAGCGACTTGCTGCTGGAGATGGCGACGCTGCAGCAGAGTTATGCGAAAAGCACGTGCGTGGTTTTGACGATGAAATGAATCAAGCAGTGCGCAAGCGACTTGGTTCGCCGCTTCCAAAATAACTATTCAAATGCTCCGAGCACTTGCGCTGGGTCAGTGCTTGTCGTGTCTGGCCAATTTGAATACCAAATGTCTGCAGCAGATGTGCCGACATGAAGCGGTAGTCGGTCAAATTCTGGAAGTGGCTCAACAAGTGGCTGCACTACAACATCCCACCGAGGTTTAGAGAAGTAGGGGAATGATTGTCGCGGCTTTCCCGACTTGTTGAACACGCGGTGTGGCGTAGACAGCAATCTGCCGCCGCTCCATAACTCCAACATGTCACCGACGTTGAGCACCATGCCGTCTTCTGGGCACTGAGCATTGATCCATTCATCGTTGCGCGTGCGCACTTCTAATCCGCCAATGGGATCATGTGCGAGCAACGTGAGCAGGTTGAAATCCTTATGTGGGTGAATTCCCCAGGTGTCAGCTTGTGGCTCAATAGGTGGATAGTTGAGCAAAGTCATGTTGGTGAGTGGCATGGTCATGCACGACAACAACACAGCAGGATCCACACCAAGCTGTTCACACAAAGCAATGATCAGTACTTCACTCACTGCATCTAATGCATGCCAGTAATTCATAATGGGAGTGCGAACGTCTACATCAATTGCAGGCCACACGTTCGGTCCGTACAAGTCACATTGAGCGCGAATGGGGTCGTCCACATCGGTCTCGTAATGCAACTTCCACGCTTCGTACTGGTCGGCTTTCCCTTTTCCAGAATTGGGAGTGAAATATCCAAGCGGCACGAATCCGCGGTAGTTGCCTTTGACCACCATGTTGCGTTGCAACGTTTCGCGCGGCGCATCAAACACTGCTTGTACAGCCGCACGCATGTTCGCGGTGATTTCAGGATCGACTCCATGCCCGACCACGATGGCGAAACCAATCTCGCTGAGTGCCGAGTACAGGTCTGACGAAGCCTTCTGGTAGTCGCGATTGAGCGAACCAGCCCGTAACGGGGAAATATCGATAATCGGCAGGCCAGCAGACATGAGTCAAACCTATTACAGATGTCGTGGGTGCATGCTCAGCAAATCCTTGCGTGGTTTGTCATATATCAGGCACCGCTGCGCCTATATAGTGGTGCGACCATATTGCCACGTGAGGGCCATTGAACGGGGAGTCTCCAACATGTCGTTTCCAGCAGATCTCGAAATTGCACGCGCGGGTAAGCCACTGCCGTTACAAGACATTGCTGCCCAGATGGGCATTGGCGAACATCTACTTGAGCCATATGGCAAGAGCCTCGCAAAGATCAGCCTTGATGCGATCGATGAATTGAAGTCGCGTCCGAAGGCAAAGTACGTCGTCGTCACGGCAATCACACCTACCCCTCTCGGTGAGGGAAAGACCACCACAACAGTTGGACTCGGACAGGCGTTCAAACACATCGGCAAGAACGCCATCATCAGCCTTCGTCAGCCATCAATGGGACCAACCTTCGGTATTAAAGGTGGCGCGGCAGGTGGTGGCTATAGCCAGGTCATTCCCATGGAGTTGCTTAACCTTCACCTCACCGGCGACTTTCACGCGGTAACCGCGGCACACAATCTCTTGTCGGCAATGGTGGACAATCATTTGCATCAGGGCAACGAGCTCGACCTCGACATGGACAACATCACGTGGCGCAGAGTTATTGACGTCAATGATCGTTCATTGCGCAACATCATCGTCGGTCTTGGCACAAAGGAAGACGGAGTCGTCCGTCAAACCGGATTCGATATCACCGCGGCTTCAGAAGTGATGGCGATTCTTGCGTTGTCAACATCACTCGAAGACATGCGTAAGCGTTTCGCTCGCATCGTTGTTGGCTACAACACCAAGGGTGAACCAGTAACAGCAGAGCAGCTCAGCGCTGCCGGCTCGATGTCGGTCATCATGCGCGATGCAATTAAGCCAAACCTCCTGCAAACATTGGAGAACACTCCAGTAATCGTGCACGCAGGGCCATTCGGCAACATTGCGCACGGCAACTCATCCATCATCGGTGACATGATTGGCATTCACTGTGGTGATTACCTCATCACCGAGGCAGGGTTTGGCGCAGACATGGGTGCAGAGCGCT
>JALQWV010000086.1 GCA_023263465.1 Ilumatobacteraceae bacterium | reverse complement strand
ACCGCTGCGCAATCACGTCTTGATCAGGATTACGGCATGGCATTTCAGCAAGCCGGATTGTTTGATTGGCGTTCAGTTGCAAAAAACATTGAGCTTCCACTTGAACTGAAGGGTTGGGACGCAGATAAGAGGGCAGCACGTGCCAAAGAAATGCTTGAGCTCGTAAAGCTTCCCGAGTTTGCCGACCTCATGCCATGGCAGTTGTCGGGCGGAATGCAGCAGCGCATTGCTATTGCACGCGCGCTTGCAGCACATCCACCGTTGCTGTTGATGGATGAGCCATTTGGAGCACTTGATGAAATGACTCGCGAGTACATGCAAGGCGAGTTGCTCCGCATTTGTGCAGAAACCAAAACCACGGTGGTGTTTGTAACGCACTCCATTCCTGAGGCTGTGTACTTGTCAAATCGAGTGGTGGTGATGTCGCCGCGTCCGGGTCGAATTACCGAAGTAGTTAACGTCAATCTCGGTGAAAATCGCAACGAAGACACTCGCGCTGCCGACAATTTCTTTGCGGGAATTACTGCAGTCCGTGAAGCGCTTCGCGGCACACATGCAGATCATGCAAACGCAGGAGCAATTCGCGGAGTCGAAGATCGCTGATCATGTCGTTCGTTAATCGCCTTCGAAATTTTGGTGTGCCGTTCGTTTTTGGCGTTGCCTTTCTTGCGTTTTGGGAAGGGGCAGTGAAGTTCTTCAATTTGAAGCCGTACTTCCTTGCGCCACCTTCAAAAATCTTGAGCCAGTTCTTTGACAATGCTTCACGAATTTGGGATGCGGCGTCAGTTTCAGGAATGAATGCTTTTGTTGGGCTCATTGCCGGAACAATCTTTGGTATTGCAATGAGCTTTATCCTCAGCCGTTTTCGCTTTTTGAACTCGCTCATTACTCCACTTGCGATTGCATTAAATGCAGTTCCAATTTTTGTGTTGGTGGCAGTGCTCAACAACATGTATTCCATTACGAGCGAAATTCCGCGCCGCATCATGGTCAGCCTCGTGGTGTATTTCATCGTTCTGGTAAACGTTGCCAAGGGCCTCACACAGGTAAAAACCACTCATCTCGAAATCATGCGCTCATACGCGGCAAGTGACATTCAAATTCTGCGCAAAGTTCGTGTTCCGAACGCGATCCCGTATCTCTTTACGGCGCTCAAGATTTCGGCTCCGGCGGCGGTAATTACGTCGTTCGTTTCCGAATATTTCGGCGGTTCCCAGAACGGTCTGGGAAGCCGAATTACTAGCAATATCGCTAATTCAAAGAATGCGGCAGCCTGGGCCTACGTCCTAGGGGCTTGTTTACTTGGATTAGTGTTTTACCTAGTCTCCGTAGTGCTGGAGAACGTCGCCTCTCAGGGTGGCGGTGCCACAAATACAACAAACAAGTAGAGGGCCCAGGCTCTCGGGGGAGTACCAAACAATGAGGAAATCAGGAAAGAAACTCGCAGTTGCGGGCTTTGCTGCATTGTCCTTGATCGTCGCAGCATGCGGCGGATCAAGCGATGGTGAATCATCAGCATGTGAAACCACCACACCTGTCAAGTTGCAGTTGCAGTGGGTTACACAAGCACAATTCGCTGGCTATTTCGCAGCACAAGACCAGGGCTTCTATGCAGCACAGTGTCTAGACGTAACCATCGTTGAAGGTGGAGTTGACATCGTTCCGCAGCAGCAACTTGCTGACGGTGCAGTTGATTTCGCACTCTCATGGGTGCCAAAGGCTCTCGCATCACGTGAAGCCGGTGCGAACATCACCAATATTGCGCAGATCTTCCAGCGTTCAGGAACCTTGCAAGTGTCATTCAAGGATGCAGGCATCACTTCTTCCGCTGACTTTGCAGGCAAGAAGATTGGTAACTGGGGCTTCGGCAACGAGTTCGAAATCTTCGCAGCACTCACCAAGGCCGGAATTGATCCAGCAACAGGTGTAGAGCTTGTCCAGCAACAGTTCGACATGTCAGGTCTTTTGGCTGGCGACATTGATGCTGCTGAAGCAATGACCTACAACGAGTACGCACAGGTTCTTGAAGCAATCAACCCAGACACTGGTGCGTTGTACACACCAGAGGACTTCAACGTCGTTTCATACGAAGCTGAAGGCGTTGGTATGTTGCAGGACGCAATCTGGGCAAATGCTGACAAGCTTGCTTCAGACGCTGCCTATAAGGACACTGCAATCAAGTTCGTTGCAGCTTCAATTCAGGGTTGGGCATTCTGCCGCGACAACGCTGAAGCTTGCCGTGACATCGTTGTAGCCAAGGGTTCAACCTTGGGTGCAAGCCACCAGTTGTGGCAGATGAACGAAGTAAGCAAGTTGATCTGGCCAGCACCAATGGGCGCAGGCATGATTGATGCAGCTGCTTGGGACCGCACCGTAACGCTTGCACAGGGAACCAAGAACCTTGAAGGTTCAACAGTTCTTACTGCAGCACCAACAGATGGTGCATACACCAATGACATCGTGACCGCCGCATACGCGATCCTCGATGGTTTGGGAGTTGACTACAAGGGCGAAGCATTTGCTCCAATGACTGTCACCCTCAATGAAGGTGGAAACTGATTTAGTTCAGTTCTTAACGAATTGGGCGGGGTGCTTCGGCACCCCGCCTTTTTCATTTTTGGCGTTACTTCAAAAAAACACCAAGTGCGCCGATCAGTGAGCAAAAAGCGATGATGCCACTGAGGACATAGTTGATTCGAGCATTTCGTTCCACGCTTTTGAATCTGATTTCAATCTTGGTATCTGTTTCAGCAAATCTGCGGTCGATTTTGTAGTCTAGTTCGGTGAACTTGCGGTCAATCTTGTTGTCTAGCGTAAAGAACACCCAATCAATTCGAGTGTCCAAACGCTGCGCCGCAATTCGCACGGAATGTAAAGAAGCTGGTTTATTCCAGCGAGGGTCTGTGGATTCCAGTAAGTAATCATCGACAGGTAATTCGTCGCTCACGTGTTTCTCCATCATTGTTGTCATGCAGACAGGTGTGCAGAGGGCCGAGCGAACGGCAATAAAACCCAACTATGACACAGATGCCACTGTGGCTGTCAAGCAGCCTAGGTGGAGGCCAGATGGCTTAAGGGTGCAGGCCTCGCATGCGGTGTGCGTCTGCAATGGTCTTCACTCCAAGAACCGAAGCAGCAAGCCTGTTCGGCAATTTCGATTCTTGAGCGAATGCGTAGAAGCGTTCGAATGCCGCACGCATTAGGTCGATCACTCGTGCGTTCACCTCGTCTTCGTCCCAGGTTAAGTGTGCAAAGTTTTGACACTGCTCTAGGTACGAACACGTAACGCCACCCGCATTTGCATACACATCTGGAATGACGATGATGCCCTTATCGGCCATGATGAGGTCGGCGGTAGGGGTGAGTGGCCCGTTTGCGCCTTCCACCACCAGTTTTGCCTTCATGCTGTTTGCTTCCGCTTCGCCAACTGCGTCACCAAGTGCACATGGCATGACGATGTCGCAGTCAAGTGCAAAGACAGCGGTGGAGCCGGCGACACCTCGCGCAACTACGTCGCCAATGCCGGTATCGCACACACTTCGCGCACCTTCACGAAATGCTTTGTCAATCGCGACAAGGTCGAGTCCGGCTGCGCTATGAATGGTTCCACCAACATCGGAAAGCCCAACGATGAGTGCCCCGCGCGCTGCTGCCAGTCGCGCAGCCCATGATCCAACCTGTCCATAGCCCTGTATGGCGATCTTCTTGCCGTGCAGAGAAGTGCCCAACTTGCCAAGCATGAGTGCTGCCGCTTCAACCACTCCACGACCGGTTGCCGATTCGCGACCGAGTGAGCCACCAAGTTCAATTGGTTTTCCGGTTACCACGCCAGGTGTTGCGTGTCCAACCCCCGTTGAATACTGGTCCATGATCCAGGCCATGATTTGCGAGTTCGTTCCCACATCTGGAGCAGGAACGTCTTTGTCTGGTCCGAGGAATGATGAGATTTCCGATACGTATCGTCGAGTAATACGTTCAATCTCGCCAATGGAGTAGTCCTTCGGATTGAAGCACACACCGCCTT
>JALQWV010000082.1 GCA_023263465.1 Ilumatobacteraceae bacterium | reverse complement strand
TGGTTGAGCTGTACGACCAAATTTGGGCAGCAGGTGAAAAGCATGGCATTCGCGACATGGGCATCTACGCAGTAGACAGCCTTCGTCTCGACAAGTGCTACCGCGGCTGGAAGGGCGACCTTGAAATTGGTTTCTCACCATTCGACGCATCGCTTGATCGCTTCGTTGACATGACCAAAGAATTTGTGGGCAAGGCAGCGCTCGTTGAAGAAAAGAAGAATAGTTCGAAGTACCGATTCGTGCCAATGACACTCGACAATGATGGTGATGCAGACGTTCCGTTCTGCGCCAGCATTTTCAGCGGCGACAAGCGTGTTGGTATTGCTACTTCAGGTGGCTGGAGCTTCACGTTGAACAAGAGCGTTGCGCTTGGTTACGTATTCCCAGAATTTGAAGCAGCAGGCACCAAGTTGGAAGTTGAAATTTTTGGCAAGCGCTCAACAGTCACTGTTGGCGCAGAACCACTGTTCGACCCGAAAAACGATCGTCTTCGCTCGTAATTCATTACTCACTAACAAAGCCGGTCCACGACTTCATGTAGTTCACGAAGGGCTCCGAAAGCCCTTCAGAATGCAACACCTCGGCTGCCACAGGCAGTGTTCGCGGTGAGAAGTGTGGATCGGCTTTTGTTTTATTTGGGAAGTCGTGGTGCAAAATTGCTCCCCTGCCCAAGGCAGCAATGTCGGCTCCTAGATCAATGACTTTTTGCGCGTCTTGCGGAGTTGCAATTTTTCCTGCAACAGCAAGTTTCACACTGCCTCTCGGAATGGACGTGAACAACTCGAGCAGTTGTTTTCCTGCATGTTCTGGTTCATGCGCTTCCTTAAATACATCCCACAACGACATGTCAATAAGATCCACCTTGCCACCGGCAACAAGCCACGAAAACACTTCTCGAATTTCATCTACTTTCATGCCGAAACGCTCTGGCGAAAGACGAACAGCCAGTTGCAAGTTTGGACGACACTGCTCGCGCACGCCATCCACAATGCGCATCAACACTCGCGCGCGATTTTCTAATGATCCACCAAACTCATCGGTGCGGTGGTTGATGTCGCTGGAGAGAAACTGGCAGATGATGTAACCGTGCGCCCCATGGATCTCAACGCCATCGAACCCTGCCTTGTCACAGCGAACAGCAGCGGCCACAAAATCGGCGATCAATTGCTCGACCTCGTCATGCGTGAGTTCGCGAGCACCTGTTGACCCATCGTCAGACGGGCACACAGGCGCTTGGCCGATCAGGTCTTTGGGCGAGCGATTTCCAGCATGATGCAGCTGAACATAGGACACCTTTCCAGCCATCCGAATCGTGTCGGCAATTCGAGTAAGGCCAGCCATGTGGTGGTCACCGAAACAACCCAGCTGGCCTGGGAACCCTTGCCCCACCTGTTGCACATGGGATGCACAGGTCATGACCAGCCCAAACCCACCATTTGCACGCATTTCAAGCCATTTCAGCTCCTGGTCAGACAAGGTTCCGTCTGCATTGCTTTGATGATTGGTGAGCGGAGACAGCATAAATCGATTCACGAGGGCGGGTCCGCGGGAAAGTGGAACAGAATCAAATAGGGAGGTCACGTCGGTCAGGTTATCCCGACCGCTCAAAAGTGCCCTGAAAACGGGCACTATCCACTACCTAGCCACACAATTGCTATACATTTTCGGTTATGAAAAAACGTGACCTCATCCAAGCAGTAGCACTTCACACTGGCGTAGACAAGAAGACGGCAACGTCGACTGTCGAAGGAACGATCGACGTAATCCTGGCAACTGTCGCCAAGGGTGAAATCGTGAACATCTCGGGCTTTGCAAAGTTCGCCAAGATCAAACGTCCAGCACGCCAAGGTCGTAACCCGGCCACTGGTGAGACGATCCAGATCAAGGCAAAGACCGTTGCAAAGATCACCGCATTGAAGGGTTTCAAGGACATCGCACTTGGTGTTTCTCCAGCCCCGAAGTTGAACACAAAGCCAGCGGCGCCAGTTGCAAAACCAGCACCAAAGAAGGCTGCAGCTCCTAAGAAGCCAGCACCGAAAAAGGCTGCTCCAAAGAAAGTTGCAAAAAAGAAGAAGAAGTAATTCTCTTTCTTATTTGAAGTTGAAAGGCCCGCCCGAAAGGGCGGGTCTTTTGCGTTTACAGTACGTATGTGAAACCACAACGCATTTATCTTGAAGTTGACCGCGCCAACATTCGACACTTTCGAATGCACACCACTGATTCAGTTGAACTTGCTGCTGGTGAAGTGCGTTTAACGCTTGATCGGTTTGCACTCACGTCTAACAACATCAGTTATGCCCTTAGTGGCGACTTCTTGGATTACTGGGGATTCTTTCCTGCCCAAGCCGGCTGGGGCAGATTGCCTGCAATGGGATTCGGAATCGTCAGCGAATCGGCGAACCCAGACATTGCAGTGGGCGGTCGATACTTTGGTTTCTTTCCCGTGGGCAGCGAACACATTGTGCAAGCGCAGCCTTCACGTGGTGGATTTATTGATGCGGGAACCCATCGAGAAAAACACGCCATGGCGTATCGCTCATTTGATCGCGTTGCGGACACAACAGGTGAAAACGACAACGCCATGCTCATTTTCCGCGGATTGTTCATGACTTCGTTTCTTGCAGAAGACTTTTTGCGTGAGCAGAACTTTTTTGGTGCTACGCAAGTACTGATCACCAGTGCATCCAGCAAAACCTCCGTCGCACTCGCCCATTGTTTACGGGCTCATTCCACAATGCGCGTCGTTGGGCTTACCTCAAAGGCAAACGTTGACTTCGTAAGCAATGTTGGCGAATATCACGACGTTGTTACCTATAGCGATATCACTTCACTTGATCAGTCACTTCAAACCGTGATCGTTGACATGGCAGGAAACCCAGAAGTTGTCTCTTCTGTTCACACGCACTTTGGTGAGTCATTGAAGTATTCCTGCAGCATTGGCGCAACGCACTGGGATCAAACCGGTCACCGAGTGGATATACCGGGGCCAAAACCACAGTTCTTCTTCGCCCCGAGCCAAATTTCTAAGCGCAGTAAAGAATGGGGTCGCGAGGAACTCAACAATCGACTCGAATCTGCACTCACCACATTTATTGAGGGTTCAAAACAGTGGCTACGCATCGAGCACTTACACGGTGCAGATTCAGTGAGCGATATTTACTCACAGTTAGTTGCAGGAAAAATGTCGCCCGAAATCGGCAACATCCTGTCGTTTTAGTTCCTAATACGGCAAGGTGTAGGAGTTTTCGAATTCGTCTTGCACCACCGTGGCCAGAGTTGCACTGGTGTCAACAACTAATTCAGCATCCAGCACCCGCGTGCGATACGACCAGCCCTCTGGAAGCGCGAGGCGCTCGCCAAGGGACGCCAATGATTCTTCAGTCATTGCTGCGTCAACGCCAACACAGCGTGCTTGCATCACGAAGGCTCGACCTTCTGGGTCAACCAATTCGTAGACAGCTTTCCCCGCATCCCAAAAGAACACTGCGCCACGATTTACATTGCGCACCACATACGCACCGGCAGCAAAATCTGCACCTAACGGAATCGTCGCAATTCGTCGCATGTTAATGCCATTGAAATCCTTAAACACAGGGTCCACTACAGCAACCTTTGAACCGAGTCCATCCAGCAACCAGTAACGAGGTCCATTCAGCTTGGCAAACACCGCACCCATGTCTTTTGCAATGGCATCTGCATCAAGTGTTTCCCACAACTCTTGCGGACAATCGTTCAACATTTGTGTGCCATACACCTCTGCCTCAAGTCCGGTTTCTCGCAAAAACACAGCAAGTACCTCGCCGTAGCGAACGCCACGCATGTCATCAATAAGTCGTTGAGGAGCACTATCAGCCATGAAAAGACTCTAGTTCGTTTGATAAATACCATTGCTCCTAGGCTCGCAATATGGATTACGAAGAGATTGCACTGGCCCGTAGAAGTATCCGCGGTTACAAACCCGATCCCATACCTCGCGAAATACTCGAAGAAATCATTCACATCGCCAAGCAAGCACCTTCGTCCATGAACACCCAGCCTTGGCATTTTCATGTTCTCACCGGCGAACCACTGGAACGGATTCGCAAAGGCAACACCGAAAAGATGATGGCTGGATCTGCAGTAGATCGCGAAATTAAACTCAA
>JALQWV010000075.1 GCA_023263465.1 Ilumatobacteraceae bacterium | reverse complement strand
GCTTGGGTGAAAGATTTTGAAGCGACACCTCGCTGCACTCGTTCAGACACAGCAAAATCTTGGGTGTTGACAAGTTCGTTGAAGTCAAGTGTTGGCTTCAAATCCACAGAAGGGTTCGTGGCTACTTCGGCAGGGAAGAGGTAATCGGTAATCACCGTGGTGTGCGTTGCAGAGCGCGGGATATAGGTGGAAACCGCAACGCAGGTTGGCATCACATCAATCAGCATGTTTGGGTACACATAGGCACCAAAGACCGAGTAGTCATCCATCCCGGTGATCAGCGGGAGGTTTTGATTCTGAGCAAAGGAAATTGCTGTTTTACCCTCGGCCAAGCTGGCGCCCCAATCTGAGCGTTCGTCTTGAGTGGTTTTGCCAGTTTTGTAGACCGGAACAGTTTCGCAGAGTTCGGGGTGAACAACTGAGCAATGTAGACATTCGCTGTAATTCTCAACGAGAACTTTCCAGTTGGCCTGAACCTCATCAATGCTGGTGTGCACACTTTTCAGAGATCCCAATTCAAACTGCTCTAAATCTCGTGGTTTGCTATAGAGGCCTCCGAGCCAGTCAATCAGTGTCTGTGGATCATGATGCAGGTTGACAAACAGCAATCCTTGCCATTCAGCGATGTTTACAGATTTCAACGAAATGCATTCGCGATCGAAGGATTCTTTGTCGTGATGAATTGCGCCGACAAGTTTTCCATCCAGTGAATAACTCCAGGCATGGTATGGACAGGTGATGGCTGCTCCATGGCCAGAGCCGGAAGAGTCACACAATTGCGAGCCACGGTGTTGGCAAACGTTGAAATATGCGCGCAGGTTGCCTTCGCGATTACGAATGGCAACAATGCTTTCGGTTCCAACTTGGGCAACTAGGCGATCACCAATATGTGCGAGTTGATCGGCACGACCGACGTAACACCAGCGTTGTTCATATATGTCGGCCATCTCTTTTGCAAAGGCATCTGGTGATGTGTATTCATCACGAGTGAAACTTGTGCGGAGTCCTTCAATGTTTGACTTAGTCATCGTTCATTCCCATTTCATTCCGACAGGTATGTCTTCGTAGTCAATTGTCCACAACCGTGCAGCTTTCACATCGCCGGTATAACAGCGATACCCCAGCAACTGTTGTTGGAGTGGTGAAAGCGTGCGTGCGATGTCCTCTGGAATACCAATGCATCCAGCTTCTTCAGGGGTGAGCCAGCCGACCAGAAAAGACAAGTGCATTCCTTCGCGCCACTCTGCGTTGGTGGTGTTCGCGCCGCCGCCATGCAGCACGGTTCCCGAATATATGAGCGCGCTTCCCGCAGGCATCACTGCTTGAGTGACTTCTGAATCATCTGCCTTGCGAGAGAAGTCATCCCATTTGTGGCTACCTGGCACCACTCGTGTTGCACCGTTTTCTGCAGTGAATTCAGAAAGCGCAAACATGCACGACACCGTTACCGGTTTGGCAGTTGGGCCAAGAATAAGAGGCCAGTTATCGGCGTCACGATGTAACCATTGTGCTTTTTCGCCAGGGCCAATGATCATGGCTTGGCCTGTGTTCATCCAGTACGAGGCACAATGCGGACCAAGTTCGTTATCTGCAACGCCACGCAAAAGTGGGTGTACTAATACGAGATCGCGAAATGTCTTGGACCGATACGACAGCCGAGTGAACCGTTTGGTGTTCGAACCCCAAAATTCCTGAACGCCCTTGTCGCTTGACTGTGTTCCAGCAGTGGTGGATTGCATTGATTCAGCAAGCTCGGATCGCAAATTGTCGCGAACTTCATCGCTCAGCATATTGTGGACGATCACACCACCGTCACGATTGAAAACGGCAATTATGTCGGCAAGCGAATGTATCTTCGCGTCAAGACTTGTTAACACCGCGGTATTCGCAGTTGCCATCAGACAAATTTACCATTTCAAGTAATCAACTCATTTGTTCGGGTCCTATAGCCAGTAAGGGATAAGTTTGAATTATGACTTCATTGAGCTTTCGCTTAGACGGTTTGCGTGCACTTGTTACCGGCGGGGGGTCGGGTATTGGGAAATCAATCGCTGCCGCCTTGCGCCATGCAGGAGCAACGGTGGTGGTGTGCGACGTAAACGATTCCACTCAACCGAACTACATCTGCGATG
>JALQWV010000053.1 GCA_023263465.1 Ilumatobacteraceae bacterium | reverse complement strand
GTCAGCATTGAATTTTCTTCGTCGGCCAATACTCGCTTCATTTTTCGAGTGATTAATACCAAGATCGGCTCAAGAACTTCGTCGCGATGATCGAAAACACCTTGGTCTACTTTGGGAACTATGACTTTCGGTTTGGTCGTTCGGGCGACCTCTGCAGTATTTGTTTGCTTGAGGCGAGCAAACAAATCATCCACCGACTTCTTTTGTGGAGTTGAAGCAACTGGTTCTTTCTTTGCTTCTACAGGTTCCACAACTACAACAGGCTGTTCTACAGCTTCACTCGGTACCTGTGGAACATCGACTTCTTTACGTTTTTTGCCAAACAATTGCACCACTTCAGCGATGTGCTCTTGTGCTGGTGGCTCAGATGATGGATGTTCGGACATCCCAGCAGGCGCCTCATGCATGGCAACAACTGTGGTGTCAGGAATTTCTTCAATAACTTCGTCAACCACAACTACTTCTTCAAACTCGGCAACTTTTTTGGCATCATTAAATTCAATAACTTCAACGGTTTCGACTGTCTCAAATGTTTCAACAGGCTCAACGGTGATTGAGTCAATGGATTCGGCAATTACACCAACAACCCTTTCGCCTTCAATAGATTCTGATGACTGAGGAATTGCATCTGGTTCTTTGGTGTAATCAAAAAATATTGGAGCTGTTGCATCTACTGGTGTGCTCAGTCCACTAATCCGTGCAACTTCTTCGGACAATTCATCAAACTCTGTCAAATCACCGACAACATCATTGGCTGCAAGTCGCGCCCGATCAAACGCTGCCACCAATCGATCTCGGTCATGAATTAGATGCTCAATTTGTTCGCGCGCCAATTCGCGGCGACGTGCCAATTCGCTCAATACTTTTTCGCGATACTCGCGAGCTTCAATAACCATTTCGCGACCTTGTTGTTTGGCAAGTTCAATTTCTGCCTCAACATCTGCCACTGCATCATTTCGCTTACGCGAAGATTCAATTTCAGCTTCTTGGCGAATTCGTGCGGCATCGGAACTTGCTTCGCGCACTAAGCGCTCAGCGGTTTCTGCCGCACGTGCAATTTGCTGTTTTGCAGCTTCACGTGCAGAGGTAAGTACTCGGGCAGTTTCCTCTCCGAGAAGAGCGGTCACCATTTCTTCATCCAATGCCCCTGGCGCAGAAAGGCCGCGGGTTTGCATTGCGCGAAGTTCACTCTCTAAGAAGCGTTCACGCTCCTGTAAACGTGCGAGTTCTGCAGAAACACCTCGCAACAAGTCACGAACTTCTTCCTGATCAAAACCACGCCTTACTACGCTGAATTGCGCAGACCCAACGGCCGCCGGCGAGGACGGGTCGGGGCGTGAAAATGAAATTGCCATGCAAACAACAGTACGCCCCGCCTAGAGCGAGATTGTGGCATTCGTAAGTCCACTGCCGCCGAGGGATTCAAGGGCGGTAAGCGCCTCTTCAAGATTTTCAACAAGCACGAGCTTGACTTCTGAACCGAGCACTTTCCGCGCAGCCGCTAATTCCTCTGCAGATTGTGACTTTGGAACCAAAAACACCTTCGCCCCAGCAGCCTTCACTGCAACTGCTTTTTGCGGAAGTGCTCCGATTGCTCCGATGGTTTCGTCCTCGTTCATTGTCCCCGTTGCTGCAACTCTCACCCCACCAAATAGGTCGCCAGGTGTCATTTCGTCAAGCAAAGCAAGAGTAAATGCAAGCCCAGCCGAAGGACCGCCAATTCGATCAGTGTCAATGGAGACTTCAAATGGAAGGACGACCGTTCGGGTGTCGGCCGGGATGAATCCGATTATGGTTCGTCCAGGTTCATCTGGACTTTCAATTAACTGAATTCTCCGCTCAACAGGATCATTGGTCATATGCGGAATGACGCCGATGGTCACAATGTCACCAGGTTTGTAATCAGCCATCAACGGCGCTAATTCGGCCAAGGTTGGAATGGGCTTGCCTTCAAAAGAAGTAAGCGTGTCCCCTGGTTGCAGTTGCTTACATGCGCTAAGTGTGACCGGCACGTCCAAACACACCACTTCTTCAACGACAACACTTCCGAGTTCAAACGAAGCCTCTAGCCCCAACCGCGTAAATGCCACATACTCAGCAATCTGCTTGGCCGTCGTCATGGACTGAAAACCAAGTTGTTGTTGAGTTCCTGGAGTGCTTTTGCCAAACCGCTCTTCGTAGGTCTGCACGTCTACATCTGGATCAACTGAACCGACAAGAGCTTCCAACGCAGAGAGTTGTCCACCAAATGCGGTAACAAACAACACTGAATTTTCTGCTGGGTATCGAGTGATTTGCGCCAAAGCTTCTTTGGTAAATTCAAGTCGCTTGGCAACGGGTTGAGCCGAACCTGGGGCTACCTCCCAAAAACGCACTTGAACGCTCGCCGCGACGACAATGCCCACGAGCGCCAACCAGGCACAGGTCAATAACGGCAATGCCCACCATAATTTGCGCAGTTCTGATCTGCCCGGTCGTGTTGGAGCAAGGGTCGGCGGTGGCAACGGTACGCTATTTGGCATCGTGATGTCGTTGTTTTCGCTCATCGATTTACCCATCTTTGCTTCCACATTCGGTGTGACAGTAAGGGCTTTGCTTGCCTGCGTTCTAGCAATTGGAGCCCTTGTTGTTTTGAGTGGTTCTAAGCCTGCCAGACAAGTTCGCCCAAATGTCGTTCAGGTCCAAACAAAGACAACCCCTTTATATAAGGAACCGTCTGTCAAGCAGCGCAAGACCAGCGTTCTTGGGCTTGTCGGTGGCAGCGTTCTGGCTGGAGCGCTCAGTGCCATTGTTGTGTCCGTCGTACTCGCCTACCTCGTCACCACATTGACGAGCTTGCTGAAATGAATCCAAAGGGGTCCGCATGGGTCGCAATCTTGTAATCAATGGTCGAAACATTGGTGATGAATATTCGCCACTCGTGATTCCAGAAATTGGAATCAACCACGGTGGAGATATCAAGCGTGCAATCCAAATGATTGATGACGTTGCAGACGCAGGTGGTGAATGCGTCAAGTTTCAAGCGCATTCTGTCGATGACGAGATGATTCCAAATGATGTTGTGCCAGCAAACTCCACGCGTTCAATTTGGGACATCATTGCTCAATGCACGCTGACAAATGATGAGGAACTCGCTTGTAAAAAACATGCTGAAGACCGTGGATTGTTTTTTCTATCTACTCCGTTTTCGCGAGAAGCAGCTACGCGTCTTGATGCATTGGATGTACCTGCATTCAAGATTGGTTCAGGAGAATGCAATAACACTCCTTTAATACGTCATATAGCCCGTTTCGGTAGGCCAATTATTGTGAGCACGGGGATGAACGACATTGAATCGGTGAAACGCACAGTTGATGTTCTGGAGTCGGAAAATGCTTCGTATGCACTACTTCATTGCACCAGCATGTATCCAACGCCATTCAGCAAGATTCGACTGGGTGCGATTACTCAATTACGAGAGATGTTTCCAAACACGGTTATTGGAATTTCTGATCATTCACTTTCGAATTTGCCTTCAATTTCTGCAGTTGCATTAGGAGCATCAATCATTGAACGCCACTTCACCAGCGACATGAGCTGGATCGGCGAAGACATTGAAATCTCAGTTGACCCTGCAGGGCTAAAGGAACTCATCGAAGGTTCAAAAATTATTCATCAGGCAGCTGGTGGCTCAAAGACTGTGCTGTCTGAGGAACAACCCACGATTGACTTCGCGTATGCGTCTGTAGTTGCTATCAAGGAGATTTCGAAGGGGGAAATCTTCACTGAAGAGAACATTTGGGTTAAACGACCTGGAACTGGCGAAATTCTTGCGTACGACTTAGAGAAGGTGTTAGGCAGGTCCTCCACTCGCGAAATGCCTAGGGGCCACCAATTGGGTTGGTCTGATGTCAGTTAGTAAACACGTCGTATTCCTTACTGGAACTCGAGCTGACTACGGAAAAATCAAACCTTTGATTCTTGCTGCCTACGCTGAGGGGTTCAAAGTTTCGGTTTTTGCAACCGGAATGCACATGTTGGCGCGATTCGGCTCAACCATTCTTGAAGTTCAACGAACACTTCCTGATGGTGTTTCAATTATTCCGTTTGAAAACCAAGTCGTTGGCGACCCAATGGATGTAGTTGTCGCTAATACCATCAAGGGGCTTTCACTTTTCATTCAAGAAAATCAACCAGATCTGCTCATTGTCCATGGGGACCGACCAGAGGCATTAGCTGGAGCAATTTCTGGGGCACTCAGCAATACACGTGTAGCGCATATCGAAGGCGGTGAGCTTTCAGGAACAATTGATGGCGTCATTCGACATGCGGTGAGCAAACTTTCCCATATCCACTTAGTGGCTAATGAAGAAGCCAAAAAACGTCTGCTCCAGTTAGGAGAAGACAACAACAGCATTCACATCATTGGCTCACCCGACCTTGACATCATGCTCTCACCGGCGCTTCCTACACTCGCGGAAGCGAAATCACGATATGAAATTGAATTTGATTCTTACTTCATTGCAATCTTTCACCCGGTAACTACCGACCTTGTCGCAAGCGCAATCGCTGCGACGGAGTTTGTCAACGGCTTAATTGATTCAGGTGAAAACTTCATTGTTATTCATCCCAACAACGACACAGGTTTTGAGCAAATCATTGATGAGTACAAACGATTGTCTGAGCACAGTCAGAGATTTAGGCAATTTGAATCATTGAGGTTTGAACACTTCCTTGTGTTACTCAAAAATGCAAGGGGAATCGTCGGAAACTCAAGTGCGGGAATTAGAGAAGCACCCTTATACGGAATCCCAAGTATTGATGTCGGTGACCGTCAACGTGGACGTCATGACAGTGCTTCAATTTCGCAAGTTCTAGCACAGGCGAAGGAAATCGTCGCAGCTATTCAACGCGCTAAATATCAAGAGCGGACGAATTCAGACCAAGAATTTGGAGACGGTAAATCAACCGAACGTTTTACCGAGTTACTTCGTTCAGGTGTTCTCTTTGAAGCACGTGTAGACAAGGTGTTTGTTGATTTAAAGGACGTGATGTAATGACCTGCATCGCCATCATTCCCGCACGAGGTGGGTCCAAGGGTATTCCAAACAAAAATCTTGCTGAGGTAAACGGAAAGTCGCTTGTCACAAGAGCAATTGAATCCGCTCTCCAGTCAGGTGTGGTCGACTTTGTTGTCGTGTCCAGCGATAATCAAACCATCCTCGATGAAGCAGCAAAAGCTGGTGCCATTGCAGTCAATCGTCCCGCTCATTTGGCAACCGACTCAGCTGATATTGAAGACGCGATCTCACACGCTCTACACGCATTTTCACAAGATCATCAGATTCCTGAAACTTTGGTTCTGCTGCAACCCACTTCGCCACTGCGCAGACCCTCAACAATCAGCGACGCCATTCGGATTTTCGCCGAAAACGGCAGTGCGGGCAGCGTCTTCGGGGTGATTGAAGCAGAGCATCACCCTTACAAAACCTTGATCGCCACAGGCTCAACCGTCGAACCGGTGCGAACCATTGACGATCTCTCCCGCTCGCGACAAGAACTCCCAAAGGCCTATCGCCAAAGTGGAAGCATTTATGTAGTGGGTGTGCAAGATTTTCTCGACAACAATTCTTTATTCATCAGCCCCGTGCGCTGGATTGAGGTGAGCAGTGACGAAGCTATTGATGTAGACAATCTTGCCGACTTGGAAGCTGTTCGCCGAGTAGCACGCAATGCCAATGCCTAAGTTTAAATTCTCATTCGCTTTACCTAGGGATCAAAAAGTTGCCATCGCTGATTCTTCAGGAATAGGTACCCTTGCCGAGTACATACCAAAGCACGAGATTTCCATAATTGATCTTGAAAGAATAAACGTGTTCGTGCTTTTGCGAATGCTTGTCTCAGGAAAAAAATCCCTTTTTGACTACACCGTTACCTATATTAAGACGTTCAGACCTAGCTTTGTATTTACTTTTCTTGATAACAATGTTGAATTCTACAAACTCGCTGCAATTTTCCCCGAAATTAAATTCATAGCCATTCAAAATGGCCACAGAGCAAATTACGCAAATCAACTCGGGTCCGGATTCTTTGATCAGTTAAGAAATGAATCAGCAAAACAGAAACTCTCTGCACATGCTATTTGTGTTTTGGGAACCATGTCAGCAGATCAGTACACACAATACATTCAAACCAAGCCGGTAGTTACAGGATCTTTGAAAAACAATCTGATTGGCAACCAAATTAAACGGACAGAACATTTTGACATCGTGTATGTTTCACAACACGCACCATTTATGATTCCGAATTCAAAAGTGAAATTTTATTTTGGTAACAAATCAATCTCTGCTGAAAATTTTTATGCTATTGAACAAAAAATTGTTCGTTTTTTAGCTGCACATTCACAACAGACAAACCAATCATTTGCAGTGCTTGGTAAACGGACTGATTCAAGCCCATTTGAATGCGAGTTCTTTACCTCTGCAGCCAGTCCGCGCAAAATCCAATTCATCCCACGAACTTCTGAAACATCAACGTATGAGTTTTGTAATTCAGCATCGCTTGTGGTTACAGCAGACAGCACGATCGGATATGAATTTCTTGCTCGAGGAAACAGGGTTGCATTTTTGTCTGGACGGATTGATGCGTCAAACGATGCCCTTTTACAAGACGTATGTGACACCGATTTTGGTTTCCCTCTTGATCTTGGTTCGTCAGGTCCTTTCTGGACGAATAAGGCAAATGATTCTGAGTTTGAGCGAATAATTGGGTCTGTTCAATCGATGTCTGATGCGCAATGGGCTTCTGCCATTAGCCCATACAATGAGTTGTTAATGGCGTATCAGCCAGGAAATACTGCATTCATCCAGATGCTCCGAAGCGAGGGCATCCCAACGAAGAACGAGGTGACACAACGTGCTTAGCGGTTCTTCCATTCTGATCACCGGTGGCACAGGTTCGTTTGGGCATACCTTCGTTCCAATGACCCTGCAGAAATACAACCCACGTCGACTGGTGATTTTCTCGCGCGATGAAATGAAGCATTGGGAAATGGCAAAAGACTACGCAAATGACGAGCGGGTTCGTTTTTTTGTTGGAGATGTGCGCGACAAGGAAAGGTTGTCGCGAGCTCTCAAAGGCATCGATTATGTCGTACATGCTGCCGCTACCAAGATTGTTCCAACTGCTGAGTACAACCCATTTGAGTGCGTGAAGACCAATGTGATTGGCGCAATGAACCTCATTGATGCATGTATTGACCATGGTGTAAAGCGCGTCGTTGCACTGTCAACCGATAAGGCCAGTAGCCCAATTAACTTATACGGTGCAACAAAACTCACCTCCGACAAACTGTTTGTCGCTGGAAACTCGTACGCAGGTAAGGATGACACGCGTTTTGCTGTGGTGCGTTATGGCAACGTAATGGGTTCACGTGGTTCCATCATTCCGTTTCTCATGTCAATTGCTGACAAGCCATCCGTGCCAATCACCGATGAGCGCATGACGCGATTCATGATCACCCTTGAACAGGGTGTCGAACTGGTGTGGAAAGCCTTCAACGATATGAGTGGTGGCGAAATATACGTCAAGAAAATTCCATCAATGAAAATCACTGACGTAGCTCGCGCAGTGGTTCCGAATGCCAAACATGACATTGTTGGTATTCGTCCAGGGGAAAAGTTACACGAGCAAATGATCAGCCCAGACGATGCGCCTCATACATACTCCTATGGTGATTACTTCAAAATTCTTCCTGCCATCCATAACTGGAGCTCAGATGCTGGACGAATCGGCGATGGTGTGCCCGTAGGTGAAGGTTTTGACTACTCATCGGACAACAACTCTGATTGGATGTCTGTTGAAGAACTACAGCAATGGATTAGAGCAAATAAAGAGAAAATCGGTTCGTTCTAACAACATGGTGATTCCCTACGCACGTCAATCCATTAGCAAACAGGACATTGATGCTGTCTCCGAGGTTCTACGTTCTGACTTTCTGACTCAAGGTCCGGTAGTTCCGGCATTTGAAGAGGCAGTAGCCAATCTTGTTGGTGCCAAACATGCAATTGCCGGAAACAGTGCAACGTCCATGCTCCATATTGCATGTCTCGCATTGGGGGTGACGGATGGAGACTTGGTGTGGACTTCACCCATCTCATTTGTGGCAAGTGCCAACTGTGCTTTGTATTGCGGTGCGGAAATCGACTTCGTTGATATTGACAGTGAAACTTTCAATATGAGTCCCGTTGCACTTGCAGCCAAACTTGAACTTGCTCAGAAATCAAACAGGTTGCCAAAAGTGATTATCCCCGTTCACATGTGCGGACAATCCTGCGACATGCAATCAATTGGTTTCCTCGCACAGCAATACGGCATCAAAGTCATTGAAGATGCATCCCATGCCATCGGCGGGTCGTACAACTCACAAAAAATTGGTGACTGCGCATATAGCGATATCACCATCTTCAGTTTTCACCCTGTAAAGATCATTACGTCTGGGGAAGGTGGCATGGCTACCACTCAGGACGAAGACTTGGCTCACAAAATGCGCATGCTACGTAGCCACGGAATTACACGTGATGAATCTGAGTTTGAATTTGGCAACGATGGCCCCTGGTATTACGAACAGCAAGAACTTGGACTGAACTATCGATTGACCGATATTGCTGCAGCCCTAGGCCTTAGTCAGCTACAACGCATCGATTCATTCATTCATCAGCGAAATGCAATTGCTACTCGCTACAACGAAGCATTTGCCTCTACACAAGTTGCGGCTCCACACATTGATCCAAGCTGCGTATCGGCGTTTCACCTATACATTGGGCGATGCAACTTTAAGACATTGAAAATCTCTCGGGTTCAACTGTTTCAAAAAATGAAGGATTCGGGCGTACTGCTTAACCTTCACTACATCCCGATCTATCGCCAGCCCTATTTTGCGAGGATGGGATTTGATCCAAAAACATTCCCAAATGCAGAGCGTTTTTACGAACAGGCTTTCAGTATCCCGATGTATGCGGATCTTTCTGAAACCAATCAAAATACGGTGATTTCAAGCCTTTTGAATGTGCTGTCAACCCAATAGGGTTGAGGGCTAATGAATCGAATTGTGCTCGGTGGAGCTCAACTTGGTCTCCCATATGGAATTTTGAATGGTGGAGAGACACTCAGTCGCGAAGAGGTTGCACGCATTCTTGACACGGCGGTTAATCATGGAATTGATTCAATTGACACTGCAATTGCCTATGGTCAATCGGAGTCAATTATCGGAGAAACATCCCAGAACCGATTCAAGATCATTTCAAAATTGCCACCACTACCGGAGGACATTTCAAACGTTTCAGAGTGGGTGCTTACACAAGTCCAAGGTTCTCTTTCTCGCTTGAAAAGCAGTTCACTCGATGCCCTTTTGCTGCATCACCCACAAGACCTGACTGGCGCCCAAGGTGCCAAACTCTACGCAGCTATTGGATCGTTAATAAGCAAAAAAATGATCCACCGGTTTGGAGTATCGATCTACTCTCCAGATGATCTTGAGGGAATCATTGGCACATTTGATATTCAGGTTGTTCAAGCGCCATTAAATGTGTTCGATCGCAGAATTCTTGGTGTTACCGACCAGCTCTCGGCACTCAACATAGAAGTGCACGCTCGGTCAGTGTTTCTTCAAGGTGTTCTCATCGCAAACCCTAAAAATCGCCCTCACAGATTTGAGCCGTGGTCTGAGCATTTCGCACTATTTGATGAATGGGTACGCTCCTCTGGAGTAACCGCGATGGCATGTTGTATCGGATTTGCCCTCCAACAACCAGGAATTGCCAAATTGGTGATAGGAACTACAAGCGCAGAATCACTTAATGAAATCATGAACTCAATTCCAAACTCTGTTTTGGAAGCACCAGCAGATTTGCAGTCATCAGTTGAGCAACTCATCGACCCACGATATTGGAACGCTGCATGAAAATCGTTGCAGTAGTTCAAGCACGCCTCGGATCTACGCGTTTACCCAATAAAGTCTTGGCTCCTATTGGTGATATTCCACTGATTGAATTTCTGCTCCGCCGATTATCAAAGTCGAAGCAAGTTTCTCAAATCGTTTTGGCTACATCCA
Organism: Ilumatobacteraceae bacterium; assembly: GCA_023263465.1. Taxonomy (GTDB): domain Bacteria; phylum Actinomycetota; class Acidimicrobiia; order Acidimicrobiales; family Ilumatobacteraceae; genus UBA3006. Next base: position 727 of record JALQWV010000053.1, on the reverse strand, counting down.
CAAGCGAAGTCAACGATCACCTTGCTGTTGTCGTTGAAAACATGGGCTACCAGGTTGTTCGTGGCTCTGAAAATGATGTGCTTCAGCGCTACGTAGATGCCGCACATATAACTGATGCGGATGTCGTGATCCGGATCACCGGTGATTGCCCGTTTGTCGATCCACAGTTAGTAGACGAAATGCTTGAAGATTTTGTCTCGTCAAACATCGATTACATGTCCAACACCGATCCACCCACTTTCGCCGACGGCTTTGACATTGAAATATTCACAAAGACCGCATTGTTGAGGTCAGCCGAGATTGCATCTACGCCTTTTGAGCGCGAACACGTCACGCCGTGTCTTCGAACCAACCCCTCATTTACGCACAAGAACAAAACAGCCTCAATTGATACGTCACATCTGCGTTTGACCGTAGACGAACAGCGAGATTTAGAAGTAATTCAAGAAATTGCAAGCCTTTTTGCTCCCCGTACCGACTTCTCAATGTCAGAAATTCTTGATGCAATAACCACCAATCCGCGCCTCGTTACTGGCAACCTAGGTATTGAGCGAAATGAAGGCGCAAGTATGAACACAGGTCAAAAGCTTTGGAAGCGTGCACAACAGGTAATACCTGGTGGAAACATGTTGCTTTCAAAGCGCCCTGATCAGTTTTTACCTGAACATTGGCCAGCCTATTTTTCCAAAGCCCGCGGATGCACGGTGTGGGACTTAGATGACAATCC
>JALQWV010000192.1 GCA_023263465.1 Ilumatobacteraceae bacterium | reverse complement strand
ATCCGCCTTCCCAACGCAGCATGCAAGCCACCATGTCGTCGATGAGGCGATGCTCATACGTAAGACCCTGCTTGTCAAACTGTGCTTTAAATTCGGTGTTGAAGACTTCTTCGAACAAGTCTTTAAATCTCCCGTCGTATGCCTTCAAGATGGTGTTTTTCGTGCTGAGGAACAACGGGTAGTTGCGCTGCAACGAATAGTTCATGGTTGCGCGCGCGAAGTTTCGAATGGAGTCATCAAAGTTGTACATGCCCATGACAACGCCTGAGCCCTTGAAGTCTGCGACTTTCATTTCAATTGGATTGCTCCCATCTTTTGGCACGTACGTCATGGTGACGGTTCCTTCACCAGGCACTCGGAAGTCGGTGGCTTTGTATTGATCGCCATGCGCATGACGACCAATAACAATTGGCTTTGTCCAACCCGGAACCAGTTTCGGAATGTTCTGACAAATGATCGGCTCACGGAAGACCACGCCATCCAAAATGTTGCGGATGGTGCCGTTTGGCGACTTCCACATTTGCTTCAAGTTGAATTCTTTAACGCGGGCTTCGTCTGGAGTGATCGTTGCGCATTTCACGCCTACACCGTGCTTCAAAATGGCATTGGCCGAATCAATCGTCACCTGATCATTGGTCGCATCGCGATTTTCGATACTGAGGTCGTAGTACTCAAGTTTGATGTCGAGGTACGGCAAGATCAGACGGTCTTTAATGAACTGCCACATGATGCGCGTCATTTCGTCGCCATCAAGTTCGACTACCGGGTTGAGGACCTTGATCTTTGTTGCCATCACTGCGCTCCAATGCTGAAATCGACCAACTTGTATCTGACTTGTACACAATAGCCCATGGGTCATTACGAGCGCTCGCCAAGAGCCAAACTGCCTCCACCTCGTACCATCTGTCTGTGGATTTTGAGTGGTCTCTCGAGCACGTGGCGCTTCGTGACAAAGCGCGAATGGTCGCCCACAATGCGGTTGCCCGTTACGGCCGATTCAACGACACCTGGATGAATGGCTACTCCAAAGAGTTTTCGCAAGAACTCGCGAGTCATGGATGGATCGGAATGACTTGGCCGACCGAATTTGGTGGTGGCGGTCGCCCTGGAATCGAGCGATTGATTGTTGCTGAAGAAATGATTGCCGCAGGTGCGCCAATTGCAGCCTCATGGTTTGCCGATCGACAAATGGGGCCAGCACTCATCGCGTACGGAACTCAGGAACAACAAGATGCGTTCCTGCCCGACATGCTTGCGGGAAAAACCACATGGTGCATTGGCATGAGTGAACCAAATGCAGGAAGCGACCTTGCTTCATTGAAAACCTTTGCTCAACTCGATGGTGATGAATGGGTAATTAACGGTCAAAAAATATGGACAAGTTTTGGCGAAGTAGCCGACTATTGCTACCTCATCTGCAGAACCAGTAATGACGGACCACCGCATGCGGGGATCAGCGAAATCATCGTGCCCATGAACACTTCTGGCATTGATGTACGCCCTATTCAAGACATGACTACCAATCGCCACTTCTGCGAAGTGTTCTACACCGATGTGCGCGTGCCCAAACAGAATTTGGTGGGAAAACAAGGCGGTGCGTTTGCACAAACGATGCGTCAACTAGAACACGAACGTGGTGGCATTGACCGATTGGTGTCAAACAAGGCGTTGTACGACATGGCAGTGAAGCGCGCAGACACCAGCGACCCTCGCGTCCGTCAAGAAATTGCAAACATCGAAATTGGCTACCGCATTGGAAGAATTCTGGTGATTCGCGAAGTGTTAAGGCAAGCACCAGCAGGTTTCTCCGCTGCAACGAAGTGTTTCTGCACCGAACTCGAAACCAAGATAGCCAACTTTGTCTTCACGGTGTTTGGCGCAGACGCCATGATGTGGGACGACGTCACCCAGGGTTTGGCTTACGCATCGGGTTACACCATCATGGGCGGAACATCAAATGTCATGCGCAACATTCTTGGCGAGCGAGTACTCGGATTACCAAAGGAGCCACATGCATCCCGTTGAACTGTCAACCAAAGTGATTGACTCGGGAATCGTTGATCAACCGCTCAACCGGGTGACTAATGAGATCACCGAATTAGCAGACAACCTGGCCATCGTTGAAAGCTTCAGCCACAGCGTGGTGTGGGACACCGGAGACGGACTGATGTGCTTTGATGCATCCGGTGCAGGAAGCGGCGAGGCTGTTGTCAACTCCATTCGAACATGGAGAAAAACACCGATCAGTCATTTGGTGTACACGCATGGACATGCTGATCACATTGGTGGAAGTTTCGCTTTCGCCAAGGATTCCGAAAAGTCTGGTGCTCCGAAGCCACACGTAATAGGTCACGAAAACGTCGATGTTCGCATTGACCGTTACAACACCACGAACGAATGGAATGTGCGCATTAATCAGCGCC
>JALQWV010000135.1 GCA_023263465.1 Ilumatobacteraceae bacterium | reverse complement strand
GCATCGGTGTTGCCAAGCCTCAACTCTTGGTCTACACCGAGTTTGATGCGCGCGGCCGTATTGGTGATTTTGCGGGTTACGAACTCGAGTCCACGACGTGGTCCCTCATGGTTAAACAAAATTCCTGAACACGCATACAAGCCATAGCTTTCTCGGTAATTCATGGTGATGTTGTGGCCAAACACCTTGGCAACTCCATAAGGCGATCGCGGATGGAACGGAGTCATCTCGGTTTGCGGCACTTCTCGAACTTTCCCAAACATTTCAGACGACGAGGCTTGATAGAAACGAATCGGGTTGTTTTGCGCACCACCAACTATTCGAACCGCCTCAAGCGCACGGAGCACGCCAAGACCCGTCACGTTGGCCGTGAGTTCTGCTTGATTAAACGACATCGCTACAAACGAGATTGCGCCCAAGTTATAGAACTCGTCTGGCTGCACATACTCAAGAGCGGTCACCAAACTTGTGAGGTCGGTTAAATCTCCGGGGACAATCTCCACGAATGGAAACTCATCGCGCAATAGCTCTGCACGTGGATTGTGTTGGCCCTTCATCATGCCGTACACCTTGTAGCCCTTACCGTGCAAAAACTCCGCAAGGTGGCGACCATCTTGGCCAGTGATCCCGGTGATGAACGCTTTACGCATAATGCATTCAAATCTATCAGTACGATCTTTAACGTGATTGCTGTTCTTGCAGGTGGCGTTGGCGCCGCACGCTTTCTTCGTGGGCTCATGCTCGAAGTCGAACCTCAACACATCTCGTCAATCGTCAATACCGGTGACGACACCGTGATTCACGGTTTGCATATCGCACCCGATCTCGACACCGTTACGTACACACTGGCTGGAGCAATTGATCCTCAACGTGGTTGGGGTCTCGAACACGAAAGCTGGACTGCGATGGATGCATTGTCTCGATACGCCAACATTCGTCCGCTGAATTCACACGCTGCTCCAACGTGGTTCAATCTCGGGGACAAAGATTTAGCAACGCATTTTTACCGAACTGCGCGTCTTGCCGAAGGCGCAACACTTTCGCAAGTTACCAATGAGATTGCTCAAGCCTGGGAACTCGATCTGCAACTCATTCCAATGACCGATGACAGCGTGCGCACCATGATCACGCTCGCGGAAGACTGTGCGGCGGGCAGCGCGGGATCGCACATCAGTTTTCAGGAATACTTCGTGAAGTACCGCCACAGCGTCGTAGTTTCCGCCATCACGTTTGCGGGATCACCGGTAGCAAAGCCAAATGGTTTGGACCTTCTTGCCAGCGCTGAATCCATTGTGATCGCTCCATCCAACCCGCTCGTTTCTATTGCACCGATTCGATCGCTTGCAGGAGTTGATGCGGCCCTTTCCGCGCGTCGCGATTCGGTGTGTGCAATTTCGCCAATCGTGAATGGCGCAGCTTTAAAAGGCCCCGCAGACCGCCTCATGTCCGAACTCGGTCACGAGTCATCAGTCGTCGGCGTAGCAAAAATTTATGCGCCAGTGTGTGGCACGCTCATAATTGACCATGCTGATGCGCACCTCGCTCCTGCAGTGGAAGCGCAAGGCATGCGCTGCGTCGTTACTAATACCATCATGAATTCGTCACACGTATCTGCCGAACTTGCACGAACCGCTTTGGAGGCAACTCGATGAACAGGCTCACTGCTTGGGGGGTTGAAGGAATCGGTGAAGTGGTTCCGGGCGATCAAGTTGGCGACATTGTCGTCACTGCGTGTCGAGCGGAACCCAACGGCCCCCTGCAAGACAATGACATTGTGGTGGTAACGCAAAAGATCGTGTCGAAGGCGGAAGGCAGACTTGTGGCGATTGACCCAGAGGACCCACTCAGTCATAAACAGTTAGTCGAAGACGAAGCCGTGCGAATTGTGCGCCGGCGAGGCGACTTGATCATCACCGAAACTCAACACGGCTTTATTTGTGCCAACAGCGGAATTGACCTGTCAAACGTGAAACGTGGATTTGCTGCACTCTTGCCGCTCGACAGCGACCGCTCCGCCCGACGTATTCGGGACATTATTCAGGCAAAGTTGGGCGTCTCCGTCGGCGTGATTGTGAGCGACACTTTTGGACGACCGTGGCGCAAAGGCCTCACCGATGTGGCCATTGGAGTTGCAGGGATTGCGGCAGTTGTTGATTTGCGTGGGACTCAAGATGCACTTGGTCGCACTATGCAAGTGACCGAGGTATGTATTGCAGACGAACTAGCAAGTACTGCAGAACTCGTGATGGGAAAGTCCTCAGGTATTCCAGTAGCGATCGTTCGAGGAGCAAACCCATCGTGGTTCCGAGATGCATCGATGTCCGAGATCGTTCGTCCTCCGCAGGAAGACCTGTTCCGCTAGCAACTATTGCTGTTTGAAGTGCTTGCGAATGACGCCAAGCCCATCGTGAAGTGTGGTCCATGGTGTCCAACCGAGTTGGATTTTCGCTCGCACATTTGAAACCGCTGTTCGTTGCAAGTCTGCAGGTCTCGCTGCGATCTTTCGTGCTTTCACCGTTGTTCCGGCTGCAAATTGTTTGAACAATTCTTCAATGGACGTCTGCACTCCAGTTCCAATGTTGATGAGCAATCCATCTCCCCGATTTTGAGAGCGCACTAGTGCATCCACCACGTCGTCAATATAAACAAAGTCTCTCGTTTGCTTGCCAGTACCAAAAATCCGAGCATCCTCGCCTCTCGCAATGGCTGAAGCGAAAGCTGCAACAACTCCGTCCTCTGTACGCTGTCGCAGTCCATACACATTTGTAGTTGCCAAAACCGTGAATTCAATTCCGTGTTTTTCTCTGTAGACACCGAGTAAATCAATCAAAGTCTGCGCCATTACGTGCGGCACACCAATCGCATCGTTCTTTCTCCCTTCCTTAACAGGAAGATGCTTTGCATTCACTTCGCCATAAATCAATCCTGCGGCAATGCTTACAATTACTTTCTTCACACCATGGTTACGCGCTGCTTCCAAAACCGAAAGCAGCATTGGAACCGCCCGCATCACCGACGAGTTCTCTGAAGCATGCGGTGCGAGTAATGCAAAGTGATACAGCACATCCGGCCGGCGAAGCCCCACGAGTTCTGCAAATTCAAGACTGGTGACATCAAGGTGATGGAACCGAAGTTGACCACCCATCGCACGCGCATCACCAAGATTGGCGAGCGAACCAGTGGAAAGATCGTCAACTACTTCAACCGCGTGACCATCGGCGAGTAATCGTTCAACAAGATGAGATCCGACAAAACCTGCCCCACCACACACCATGACCGATGATGTCGTTGCTGGCATGACTAGGAATTTTCACCTTCCGGGAAGCGACCACCGATTGAAACTTCTCCGGACTTCACTACTCCAGTTGGGCCAACAATGCAGTCAACAATGCGAGCATCATTGCCAACACTGCCCATCACAATGGAGCGTTCGACAACTGCTCGATTACCGATAACCGCACCGTCGAGCAACACCGAATTGCTGACTTGTGCATGTTCGCCAATCGTTGAACGTGCAGAAACCACAGCATCTCTAACTATTGCAGATTGAGCAATTGAAGCATCTGCGTGCACTGCGGCATCGGCCGAATTAACTAACTTCGTGGCGATATCGCAGTTTGCTTGCACATAGGTGTCTGGCCTACCCGCATCGATCCAGTAATCATTTGTGGCCATTGCAAAAAGTGTCCCATCCGCAACTAATTGCGGGAAGGTAACGCGCTCAATGGACAACTTTTCATTTCCAGGCATGAGCGAAAGCGTTGACTCCTCCATGACATACGTACCTGCACTGGCAAAGCGACTCGTCGTTTCTCCTGGCTGTGGCTTTTCAACAAACCGCAGCACTCGCCCGTCTGCATTGGTTTCAACGATGCCAAATTGTGATGGATCATCTACAGGCGTGAGTGAGATCGTGGCTTTCGCACCACTGCGTCGATGAAATGCAACTAAATCTGCAACATTTAGATCGGTCATGACATCACCATTGGCAACGATAAATGTTCCAGAAATTCCTGCTGCACGTGCAGCGAACCCGATTGCACCAGCAGTATCCAATGGTGTTGACTCAACGGCATACGACATTCGAACGTTTCCGCACATATTGTTAGGAAACTCAGCAAAAAATGGTTCCGGCTTAAAGCCAAGCGCCAATACCACATCGGTCACTCCACCTTCGGCGAGCCGGTTGACGAGCCTGCGGATCATCGGCACATGCGCAATGGGCAGCAATGGTTTTGGAATGGCATAGGTCAATGGCCGAAGCCGAGTACCAAAGCCTCCTACGAGCACGACAGCGTGCATCGCGGATGAATTATCCCTGATAATCCGCGAGGGAATCTGCGACAGCAGGTCGCGGCACGTCAGCTCCGTCTGGAGCAAATGCCAACACCACCGTCATTTGGTCGTCGATCTTTACACCACCAAAACTGGCGATTGACAATTTTGATTGTGCAGAACCGCTTTCCCAGACATAGACACTGATTTTTGCGTCTTGCAACTTGCCATCTTTGTCTGCGCACTGCGGATCAGTTTCTGAAATCTTTGTTCCATCTTTGAGCGTGATTGAATCGTCCGTGACAGTCATTCCATACAGACCAAAAATGGTTTCAAGTTTTGCTTTGCGCTGTCCGGCAAGCACCTGTGGCATCCAGCCAACAATTCCGTCGCCAACGATGGCCGCAGGATCTTCAGCGGTTACCGCTGCAAATTTGTCAGTTGGACTCAATGTTGCCGAATCAGGCTGTTCTAAGTCGGTTGCAAGCGCATCACAGTTAAAGAATGCAAATGCCGTTGCGAACTTTTGCTCTGCAGTAACCGACGCATCAACAACGGTCTCACTCTGTCGCGCGTAAGTAATAAGGATCGCGCCGAGGATGAGAACGGAAAGAACTATCGTCGGAAAAACCGACCCGCCCTGAAAGCGGACCTTTTTACCTTTGCCCTTTTCTGCAAGACGGGCGATTTTTTTAGCTGAAGATGTGCGTGCCACGAGGACTAGAGGTTATCGGTTAGCGAGGAATATTGCTTCGTACTGAGCCGCAACAGTGGCAGGAGAAGCATGGGCTTCAACCCATGCTCGACCGCGAGAGCCCATTTCGCGAAGTTGCTCTCGCTTACTTAATAATTGGCTCAGGGCCTCAATAAATGCCGCGCTGTTATCCGGCTCCACCGCCACACCGGCCCCGGACTCTTGCAACATGTTGGGAATTTCAGTGCCTGGGTCAATGGCAGCAAGCATTGGTCTCCCTGCAGCAAGAATCGAATATGACTTCGAGGGAACGCTGACCGATGCAAGTCCGGCACGTAATGGCACAACATGGATATCTCCAGTTGCCAGCACTTCGCTCAATCGCTCAATCGGTTGATAGTCACCAAAGTACACATTGGTGAGAAGTGCGCAATCTTCTTCCAGTTTCATTCGCGCTGCGCCGTCGCCATTGATAACAAAAGCAACATCCGGAAATTGTGCAGCAGCAGCAACAATCAAATTCAGTGATTGTGAGAAACCAACATTGCCTGCATACATCACCACCAATTGATCGCCGATTCCAAGTTCGCTTCGATACTTGGTCATCCGGTCTTGTGGTGTGATCGCACTTGTGTCTACAAAGTTTGGAATGACATGCAGACGGTCGTGAAACGATTGATCAATCTTGTTTGCAATATTGTTTCGCAAGTCTTGCGAAAGTAGCACTACCGCATCCGATCGCTTATAGCTAATTCGCTCTAACAGTCTTGCAGCAGCGATGATCTTTTTGTTTGAAATTGCATCTGTCTGAATTGCAGCATCAGGAAACACGTCCTGAATATTGAATACCAAAGGCGCCCGACGAATGACTTTGGTAATCCAGCCTGTTAATCCAAGAGTGAGTGGAGGCGACATAGCCAACACACCATCTACTTTGAATGGAAGACCATCCGCGTGCACGCTGCGAATTCCTACCGCGTAACTGAACGCAAGGAATCCCAGCGCTCGACGCAGCAAGTTTGATTTTGATTTCCCTGGAAACGGATGGATTCGAATGATTGAACCCCACTCTGTTTTCTCTGTTCGCCACAACCTGCCACCCCATCCTGGTTCAATTGCATGATTGCGGTACCACGGCAATGCTGTGACCACATGCAGTTCATGACCACGCGCTGCGAGTTCGCCAACGATTCGCGTCATCACCACACCAGTCGGGGCGAGATCTGGTGCAAAGTGAGGACACAACACCACGAGCCGGAGTTTTTTATCGCTCAACGTGAAACCGCCGCAAGTGTTTTTTCATACGCGATCACCAAGTCCTCCGCCGACTTTGCCGAGGTGAACTCCTCAGCGCGTCGCAAACCTTTATGAATGAGAGTTGACCTTTGTGCGCGTATAACATCAAGCGCTCCCGCCCACGCTTCAGAGGTAAGAGGAAGCACCAGTCCACCATCACCCACTACCTCAGGCAAAGATGCGCAATCACTGGAAATAACCGGAGTACCGAGCGCCATCGCTTCAAGCACTGGTGCACCAAAACCTTCGTACTTACTTGGGAACACCAATGCTTCGGCTAACGCAATAAGACCGTCTCGATCTGCCGCTTTAACTCGCCCCGACCGAACCACTTTGTTCGCGATGCCTAATTCGATGATGAGCGATTGAATTCGTGGCTCGGCAAGTCCGTTGCCACCCACCATCACCAGCTTCACGTCTTCATTACGCCATTCATGAGCAAGCAATTGCAGAAGAAACTCGTGATTCTTGTGCGGATGCGTAATTGCAGGAATGAGTAGCACACGCGAATCACCAAGATTGAACCTTGCCCGTAATAGGTGTTCAGGCGTTTTGTCTGCACCTATTGCATGCTCGAGACCGTGGCGAACCACCGAAGTGCGAGCACGACTAATTCCAAAGTGCTGCTCAATGCTCTCCCGCACGTAGTTACTAGGCGTTGCGACAACAGTTGCTCGACGAATTGCCGAGGGAACTCTGTTCTTCAAGTAGCGAAGCTTCACTGCACTGAAGTATTCGGGATACGAAAGATACTGAACATCATGGATGGTCAGCAGCGTTTTTGAAATTCCGCGACTAGGTATTGTTCCACCACCGTGATGCACAATGTCCGCAAACTTCGTTTGCGTAGCAAGCCACGTGTTTTCCAGAAACACTCGCAATTCTCGACTGGTGCAATGTGAAGGTGCTTCAACGACATTCACAGTTGAAGCGAGTTCGCTGTGCGCACTCGAAAACCCTTTTGGTGCATACACCGTGATGTTAAATGGCGCCTGTACTTCGACCAGACCTCGTAATTGGCGAATGAAGTACTCCTCGCTTCCACCAACCGAGCCAGGAACGCACCACAGCATGTTGATTGCAATGTCGTGATGCTTCATGCTCATTGTGCAGTCACCTCGT
>JALQWV010000041.1 GCA_023263465.1 Ilumatobacteraceae bacterium | reverse complement strand
TGAAGCGCAGATAAGTTTGCTCCCACTCGATCTCGCACCGTGAGGTATGCCTTGTTTGAGTCACGCTGAAACTTCACTGATGCAGCAATCAGCATTGGCATAACCAACAAGACAACAATGGTCAGTTGCCAGCTCAATGTTGCAAGCAGCACAAGAGCAAACACAACCAGCATGCCCGCCGCAATGAACTGCAATAGGCCCCATTGCACAAGTTCGGCCATTGACTCAATGTCGGCAGTCATTCGCGCAACTAAAACCCCAGCTTTGTTGCGATCGTAAAATGCCATGCTCTGACGCTGCATCTGGCGAAAGACCGCAAGCCTCAAGACTCGAAGGAACGATTCGCCGGTTCTGTTCAGGAACAGAAATTGAGCGCGACCAAAAACATAAGCAATAAGTGCGACCAGCAGATATAAAGCCACCGAGATGTTCAAAGACGCGGGATCTTGTCCACGAATTCCTAAGTCAATACCTCGACGCACCAACAAAGGTCCGGCTAATGCACACAGCGTGGTGACACACACGCATAGGAAAGCCACATACATCGTTTTGCGAAATGGTGCGGCCATCTTGAACACTCGTCCCATCACCGTGCGAGCCTGCGCTCTGCTGAGTCGGTCTTCGTCGGTTACGCCACCTTGCGACCACATATCAGCTCACCTTTTCCTCTTCAGGTGCGCTCATACTTGCGAGCACTTCTCGATATCGGGCATGTGATGCAACAAGCTCGTCGTGGGTGCCAATGGCTGCAACTTTGCCTTCATCCAACAAAATCACTCGGTCGGCAAGCGCAATAGTTCCAGGACGATGAGCAATCACGATGGTGGTTCGACCGGCCATTACTGTCTTCATCGCATCGCGAATTTCACCTTCTTTGCTTGGGTCAACTGCACTTGTCGCATCGTCGAGCACCAGCACTCTTGGATTAGCAACGATTGCCCGCGCAATTGCTATGCGTTGACGCTGTCCACCCGAAAGCGAAAAACCTCGCTCGCCGATGACTGTTTCGTAACCGTTTGGCAACTGCAACACAAAATCATGCGCACCCGACAACTTTGCGGCACGTTCGATTTCCTCAATATCTGCATCCGGTTTGGCAAAGGCAATATTGTTGCGAACAGAATCGTTGAACAACACCGTGTCCTCAAAGACCACTCCAATGTGCATCCTCAAGTCAGCAAGTTTCAATTTACGAACATCAATTCCATCAAGAAATACGTGTCCACTTTGTGTGTCGTAAAACCGCAATAGCAATCGCGCAACGGTTGATTTTCCAGATCCAGTTGCGCCAACGATGGCAATGCTCTCGCCTCCCCGAATCTCCATACTGAAATTTCGAAGCACCGGAAACTCTGGGTTGTATCCAAATATCACTTTGTCAAACTTCACAGCACCAACTGGCTCTGTCGTTTGCGTCGGCAGCGTTTTTGGTTGAGCAGGATCGGTGATTTCAGACTTCGTCGACATAACTTCGTTAATGCGAACGAGCGCAGCGGCGGCGCGTTGACCAAGAGCCACGATCATGCCGATATTGCGTAGTGGCCAGATGAGCAAGGTGAGATAGACGTTAAATGCAACAAGGTCGCCGATGGTTAAGTCACCATTCAACACTCGATGACCACCAACACCTAGAACCGCAACCAAGCCAAGAGCGGGCAGCACATCAATTGCTGGCATGAAACTGGAGCGGATGCGTGCAGCCTTCATGGACTCACGCAAAATGTCATCGGCTTCCTTTTCAAGTTTCTCAAACTGCACCTGCTCTGCGCCGAAGCCCTTCACTACACGAACTCCAGAAATGCTTTCTTCAACAACATTTGCCAACTGAGCCTGTTCTGCTTGCACTGCGATTGAAGCAGGATGAATTCGATGGCTGAACCTTCGCGCTGAAAGATTGACAAAGGGCAATGGAATAAGGGCAACAATGGCCAAGATCGGGTCTGTAATAAACAGAATCGCAGTCACAGCAAATATTTGAATCACGTTTGACAACGTGATTGGAATCATCACGATGAACCCCTGAATTTGCATGAGGTCGCTTGAGGCTCGACTCATCAACTGACCTGTTTGCGCTTTGTCGTGATACCCAACGTGGAGATTCAGGACATGCGAGAACAGACGCTCACGGAACAAGGTTTCGGCCCATCGGCTTTCCCGAAACGCGATGTAACGGCGCATCCCCGAGAGCGTGCCCGTGAGCACACCAAGACCACCAATAATCAATGCCCACTGCAATAACGGACCATTCTTTTCAATACCGTCGTTGATGGCGTACTTCGTTATCTGTGGCACTGCCACTTTGAATGAGGCCCAAAGAATTCCTACTAATGCACCCAACAACAAATTTCGTCTTTGCATTCGCAAAGCTGCACGCAACAATCGCCACCCCTCGCTGCGTTGTGTCTCTTCGAATTCGAGTCGTGCAGCAACCTCGGTATCGGACTCAATTGATGTCATAACAAGATCAACGAATCAACTGGCACTTGGTGAAAGTGCTTCAACAGACTTCCAATAATCCAATTTGGGATCAAGAGGAAGAATTGCAAGTGACGAAGTGGTTACACCATTCTGGAAATACTCGGAAATGATGTCACGACAATGCGCTGGGCTTCCATGCACTACTAATTCATCCACTACTTGATCAGGAATGGCCGCCAATGCCGCTTTGCGGTCGCCAGCTTTCCACGCATCCCACATGCCCTGCATCAATGGTGCACGCCCCATCCAGCGATGGAAGTCGGCATACACAGGAACATTCATATATGCAGCGATTGCAAAACGAGCTCCGGCCCGAACTACTTCGGTATCTTCACTTGGGCACACAAAAATACGCGCGGTAATTTCTTTTTCAACACCCATTGCTGCATCGCTTACCACCTTGGCAACTTTGGTGACGTCTTGCGCGCTCAACCAATTAATAATCACACCATCTGCTTCACGGGCACCCAACTTCAGCATTCCTTCGCGAAGGGCAGCAATAAGGATCGTTGGTTTTTGCGATGGCTTTATGCTTAAGCGAAATCCATCAACCTTAAATGTGTCGTACTCCTTAGAGACTTTTTCTCCGGAAAACGCGTCGTGCATAAATCGAACTACATCGCGAACTTTCTTGTACGGGTCTACGAATGGCACACCATTCCACCGCTCCACAATCACATTGCTTGATGAACCAATTCCAATTGCAAAACGACCTGGCGCAGCATCAGCAAGCGCAGCAACACTTTGTGCAATCACAGGAGCAGTGCGCGTATATGCGGGAACAATTGCTGTTCCAAGACGAAGTCGCGGCTCCCATGCTGCGGCTAACGCCAACGGAGTGAACGCGTCTGCGCCATCGGTTTCAGCAGACCAAATATCGCTGTACCCCCAGTCGGCTAGTTGTGCATACTTCTCTTTGTGGTCGTGCAAATGTCCTGGAAGTGGAACAGTCATTCCGTTTCGCCGCATCATTTTGGTTCCCTCCACATTCGAGCAATACAACTTTGACTTGCTGTTGCAAGAAACGTTCCGTCTTCGGCGAACATATTCACAGTTCCATGTCCGAAGCCACGTTCCACTCCTTGAATATGTATGTCTAACAACACCCACTTGGTTGGAACGAGGCGAACCACGCGGAGCGTGTTATCAAGACTATTTCCGCCTCCGCGTATACCAAGCGCCTGTCCCACGCCCATCGGCACAAAGTCACCCAACACCGCCAAAGTTGCGGTGTCCACGCCATCAATAACATCCGGAATGCGTGCCCACATCAGAGTGCGGCCGTCGTTGGGAACTTCATCTAATTCTTCAAGTTCGCGACCAATAACAAATCGCTCTTCCATTTTTTCATGAATGGTGTTTGAAACATCACTGCGATGAGCGCGCTGCTTCAATGCACTCGGTGGTGGCACATCGGGCATCTTTACGAATGAATGTGCGTACTCAAATGGACGCTCGCCAACGGCTGCATTCACGGTCAGAATTTCACGATCACCAACATGGCACACTGCACGTGCCTGAGTGATCTGGTGCCCAACAACCGCAAGCGTTACATCTACATCCATGGTTTCACCGGTTCGTGCATACGAGAGATACTGAGCTGTTGCCCATACACACGTACGACCAGATAACTCTTCAATTGCTGCAATCGCTGCAGCCAATCCACACCCACCCCAAAGAAAATTGCCACCCGTTACAAGGCCAGGTCGAACAACCATTGACCACTGCCCGTTTGTGGCTGTATGAATTCCCTTTGGCTCAATTCCGAGGAAGGCTTTGGTATCCATAACGCCTCATCACACTAATAGATAGAGCGTTTTTAGCGACTATTTTGAGACAATGAGTACAACCGACACTCCTTGGATGGGCGATGCTTGTTCACTGGTCGATGCCTTTCGAAAAAAAGAACGTTCTCCGTTGGAAGAGTTGCAGGCTTCGCTCAACGCCATAGAGAAAAGTTCGCTGAATGCATTTTCATTTGTTGATCCAGAGGGTGCAACTCAGCGAGCAAAGTCTGCCGATGTATTAAAGCCATTTGGCGGAATTCCTCTTGGAGTTAAGGAGCTCGATGCCGTACTTGGTTGGCCATATACAGAGGCATGCGTTGTCTTTGCAGATCGCAAATCAACTCACACATCGGTCATGGTCCAACGT
The DNA here is from genome assembly GCA_023263465.1 of Ilumatobacteraceae bacterium. GTDB lineage: Bacteria > Actinomycetota > Acidimicrobiia > Acidimicrobiales > Ilumatobacteraceae > UBA3006. The sequence goes on along the minus strand of JALQWV010000041.1, from coordinate 3,257 downwards.
GCAACTCAAACTGGTGGGGCCAATGCAATTGGTCTCTGTACCGCAAGTGAGTTTGGCGGAGTCAATGTCACTCGTACGGTTCTCAATGGAGCAACACATAACCCGTGGCAATTGGGACGAACTCCCGGAGGATCGTCAGGTGGTAGCGCTGCGGCCGTTGCTGGTGGTCTCGTCACCATCGCAACTGGTGGCGATGGTGGAGGATCCATTCGAATTCCCGCAGGCTTCACCGGCCTCGTGGGACTGAAGGCAACGTTCGGCAGAATTCCCCGCGCACCACATACCGAACTGGGAAATCTCACCGTGAACGCCGGTGTCATGGCTCGCAGCATTCGCGACACTGCACGTTGGTTTGACGTGTGTAACGGGCATGACTCTCGAGACCCATTGAGTTTGCAACGTGTTGAAAACTGGGAAAACGAATTAGGCAGTCACACGGCATCGTTGCGCGGAAAAACTGCTGTGCTTGCACCTCATTGGGGTGGTGCTGTGGTCTCTCCAGCAATGTGGCAACAGCTCGAGGAATACGCAGAACATCTTGCGTCAATTACCGGTCTGAACATCATCTCTGTTGACACCACACTCCCCAACATGGGAGCCGCTTGGTCAATCAGTGGAATGATCGAAATTCAGATGCAGTTGGCGGATCATTGGCCTGAGTGCGCCGAGGTGCTAACTCCAGAAATGCGATTTGGTATTGAAGCAACACTTGGCAAATACGGTGCTGAGGCTCGCGCAAAAATTGAAGCACGACGTGCCGCACTTAATCAGCGAATGCACGAAATCTTTGAACAGGTCGACTTCGTCATTACTGCAAGCAACCCCGATGTCGCATTTAACGCGGAAGGCCCACTGCCTTCAAACTTTGGTGGCATTGAAGCGGGCATGGGCAACAACGGCAAGCTCACGTTTCCAGCGAACATGTACGGCAACCCTGCCATCTCCATCCCTTCAGGCCTTGTCGACGGCTTACCTGTTGCGCTGCAAGTGAACGGTCGCCATTTCAGCGAGCAATTGTTACTTGATCTTGGTCTTGCAATGGAACGCTCGCGTCCTTGGGCGCTTGTTGCTCCACACTCGCCTCACTAAGCGAGCAACGCTCGCCCAACGATGTCGGTACAAAACGCAGTGAGAATGGCCAAATACATCAGTCCGGTTGCAGCCATTACCGCAGAATAACTTCGCTCCTTCAATGCTGCGCGCGTAACCAGGGCAAGCACTCCCGTAACTACCGCCGATGCAAGCCAGAACCAACCGAGCACGCCATCCCAACCGTCGTCAATAGTTCCATTCAGCACGCTGATCATTCCAGTCGGCAAAAGCAATACCACTACCTCAAACGGCCACAGGTAAATCACCGCATTGGTCATTTCATTGATTAGCTTTCGTGGCATTCCCGGCTGCACTAAATACCAGTGACCAAGCAACATCGTGTCGCTAACTGCACCAAGGAACAGTGTTCCAATGACAACCCGCAACAACGACACAACAACATCCCCACCACTACCTTCGCTTGCAGCAGATACACCTGCGGCAATGATTCCTGGAATACCCAGAATCGGCGCAATGAGATCGAGCCGTGAGCGCTTATTTCGAACGAGCACAATTGTGGCAATAGCGACAGCAGTGCTCGATGCCTCACGAACAATGCTGACTCCGTAGCGATTACCTAACACCACAGAAATCACCGCAAACGCGCCATACGTGATGCGCAATAACATGCCGTAACCAGCGCCAACTTCATTTCGGCGAGTGGTGAACCACAAAAAGGCAAGACCGCCAACAGCCCACTGCAACATCACCGTTGCTGCTTCTAAACGAATCATTACGTGAAGAACTTAGGCTTCAACGACAATCAAATTGTGGTTTGCTGCATTCATTGAGTCCGGGCCATTCACCGTTGCCACAACAATGTCTTCCAAACGCATACCCCATTTACCTGGAATGTAAATTCCGGGTTCAACACTGAATGCGTAGCCGGCAGCAATTGGCAACGTGTTGCCGCTCACCATGTACGGATCTTCGTGCGCTTCCATACCAATTCCATGACCGGTTCGATGCACAAAATACTCGCCGTATCCCGCCTTCTCAATCACGGCGCGTGACGCGCGGTCAACCTCTTCACAAGCATTTCCTACAATTCCTGCTGCAACTCCAGCTGCCTGTGACTCAAAAAGCACCGCATATGCTTCGGCAACATCACTTGCTATCTGACCTGTAAATACACATCTCGTGATGTCACTGCAATATCCATTCATCGTTCCACCAAAATCGCAGAGCACTATTTCATTTGGTTGAATCACTCGTGAGCCGGCGTGGTGATGTGGGCTTGCCGCATTTTCTCCAGCGGCAACAATTGCAAAGTTCACCACATCGTGACCCTCTGCAATGAGGCGCGATGAGATGTCTGCTGAGACTGCAGCTTCAGTACGTCCAATGAGTGGAATCCTGCCTGCATGCAACTGTGCTGCGACCCTGTCTGCAGCGGCACCAGCTGCACGAAGAGCTGCAATTTCACTCGCATCTTTTGACATTCTCAATGCGCCAACCACATCGACCGCACGGGTGAAGGTCACTCCCGGAACATGCGGCAACAATTCAACAAGGAAGCGTGCCCACATTTGATCGCCAACCGCAATTCGTTTGGCATCACCCAGCAGCTTGGCAACAATTGCAATCGGGTTGTCCGTTTCATTCCATGGAACAATTGAAAACACTTCCGGTTGTGCAACAACACGTGGAACTTCAAGTCGTGGAACCACCATGTTCACTTGCCCACTGCGTGGAACTACCAACATGGTGAGGCGCTCAAGCGGCATTGCTTCATACCCCGACAAATACGGCAGGTCATGACCAACAGAGAGCAATGCCGCATCAACGTTCTGCGCAGTCATGCCTGCGCGAACTTTCGCTATACGTTCGAGGTAATCAGAAGTGGTGGCAATTGTTGAACTCACAGGCTGTTCTTTCCTACCTTCACCAACTTGCCATCGTTGTATTCCTCAACGGCAGTGACGATCTCTTGCTTCGTATTCATGACGAAAGGACCATAGCGAACCATCGGCTCGCCAAGTGGTAATCCACCCATAATCAGAAATTGTGCAGCGGACGTAGTTGCCTCAACCCGCACCAAACCTGCAGTTCTCTGAAACACCACCATCTCGCCTGAAACACTCGTTGATTCATTCACTCGGGCCTCACCATCAAACACGTGAATGAGTGCGGTGTGTCCTTCCTCTGGTAGCCACTCCACAACA
>JALQWV010000017.1 GCA_023263465.1 Ilumatobacteraceae bacterium | reverse complement strand
GGCCGTCATCTGCCCGTACATGGTGAGGCCCATCGCCTCGAGGCGACGGAACTCGTCCCAGTTGCCCCACTCGGGCACGAGGTTGCTGTTGGCCAGCAGCACCCGAGGCGCCCACTCGTGCGTGCGGAACACACCAACAGGTTTGCCCGACTGCACCAGCATGGTTTCATCCGGCTTCATCGTGCGCATGGTGCGCAACATGGCGTCGTATGCGTCCCAACTTCTGGCTGCTCGACCCGTTCCGCCGTACACCACGAGATCGTCTGGTCGCTCGGCCACGTCGGGGTCGAGGTTGTTCTGCAACATTCGGTACGGGGCTTCAATTTGCCAGGTGGCACATGACAATTGGGTTCCGCGAGGGGCGGCTACTGGGCGTGGTCCGGACATAAGGCTTCTAGTCTCGCCTATTGCCTAGCGTCGAGGCAATACGGCATTCGCTCGAGCAACCAGGCCAGGTATGAGCGAATAGTCGCCTGCACTCATGGCCACCGCGCCATCGATACCAATTTCAACACGTGCGCCATCCAATTCTGGACGTGAAAACACTTCGATCACTGCACTTTGCAGTGCACCTAAATCTGCGGTTCGCACTTTCGACACATGCATGGGTGTAGCGGGGACCAGTGGTCCGTTACCAATAACACGCAAACCATGTGTTAACGCTGGACGATGTCGTTGCAGTAACTGAAAGGTTCCCGGATCGATCGAGGCAAAGTCGGCGCGTTTGTCTTGCAAGAACTGAAGACTTTTCGCGTGGCCTTCGCTTTCTACATAGGGCAATACAAACGAGCCATCAGCAGCAATATCAGCTAACGCGATTCCAAGGCTGCACCAGCCACTCAAACTTTGGGTATTGGTAATAACGGGCCGAAGGCCACCAACTTCACTAAGCGATGTAACGCCAAGCTCCTCTCGTGCGACAATGACCGTTCGGTACCATCCACGCGCATCGCTAATGCCTGACCATTTCAATGTGGCAACGATGTCCACGTAATCATGAAGCTCTTCCACATACGGCAATCCACACGACTGACTAAACAGTGTTGAGTCGTCTTTCCACATTCGCATCAGATCGGAATGGATGGAACTTTCAGGGAAAGCCGCTTGCGAAAATTCACCCATCTTCGAGAATGTTTGACTCAATGCGTCAAGTATCGCCTTTGTCGAAGCGTGAACTTCTGGGAAGTCATACATCGGCAGCGAATTGCTGCGAGTCATTTAGTCAGCCGCAACAAATTTTGCTTTAGCAAACACCGCGCGCACTCGGTCTTCAAAGTGCTCGAGTGGCAATGTGTCGTAGTTCGGGTCAAATGCTTTCTGGTCCCACTCGTCGGCAAACTTCGCTGCCAACTCATATGCAGGGTGTCCTTCATACTTCTTACGAGCGTCAGGGTTCATGCCGAAGTGACCGTAGTAATGCTTACCCTGAAAATCTTGATGTGCCTCAATCATGAAGTGCACTTCGGGTCGCACATATGGTTTCAAAATTGCAGCGGCAATAGCCGGATGGTTTGGAACGCTGATGGCCTTACCAATGTCGTGACACAGCGCAGCCACTACAACTTCATCATCGGCTCCCGCACGCTCAGCCAAGGTTGCGGTTTGTAGCGCATGTGTCAATTGGTCGGTAACGAAGCCATCGACAATGGAATCCATACCGCGCAACATATTCAAAATTCCTTCAGCCACTCGCGGCTGGTTTTTCGCAGTCTCGGCACCAATGTTGAGCCACTCTTCTTTTG
>JALQWV010000105.1 GCA_023263465.1 Ilumatobacteraceae bacterium | reverse complement strand
ATCGCGAATCGGCTTTTCAATCCATCGAAATTGCGCAAAACCAAACGCCATAGAAAGCAGAAATGCCGTTGCCGTTACTTCACGACCACGATTAAATGTGGTGATTAGCAAGACCCAAATTGGCCAATGCCATAAGTACACGCTGTACGACCAGTCACCAATAATGGTGAGAGGTTTCACTATTAAGACTCGGCTAACCAACGGTCCAAACTCGCCGCCAAGGAGGATCAACGATGTTCCAAGAACCACCAGCATTGTTGCGGTGGTATTTGTTGCGGTGTCGGTGCCGTGTTCATAACCTGGTGTAATTGTTGCCAAACGAACCGCAATTCCAGCAGTGACGGCTCCAACCAACCAAAAGGCACTACCTATTGTTCGCAACTTCGTCACCAATGTTGAGCGCACTGCGAGCGCCACACCAACTCCTGCTACAAACTCCCACGAACGAGTAAGCGGAGAGTAAAAGGCTAAACGTTCAGGAGAAATATTGCGATCAATCAATGGGCGAAACCAGGAATAACTATTCACTATTGGGCCATCAACTGAAAGCCAAACAAAGAGACGGCAAGTTACATAAATAATGGAAACAACAAGCACCCATATCAACAACTTGCCTACTTTTTTCCCTAGCCTGCTGCGGACCGCAAACAGACCAACAATCACCAGTGGCCACAGCAGATAAAACTGCTCCTCAACTGCTAGCGACCAAAAATGACGCAGAGGAGATGGCGCGGTAACACCAGATAAATAGTCGGATGTACGGAAGAAAAGCACAATGTTTGCGCAGAAACCAAGTGCACCAAGTCCGACGGCGCTGAGCTCTCGGATTTTCCCTGGCTCGAGCATAAATAAACCAGCGATGACTGTTGTGAGCGTCACCAAGATGGACATGGGCAAAATACGGCGCGCGCGCCGTGCCCAGAAATGACGCAAATCAATCGAATTGCGCTCACCGGCTTCATTGATCAAGAGCTGAGTGATCAAAAATCCCGAAATGACGAAAAACACGTCTACACCGATGTATCCGCCAGACAACCACGGCACACCTGCATGATTGAGCACCACTAGACCCACGGCAAGCGCGCGCATCCCTTCAATGTCGGTGCGGCGCGTTTTCACTGGAGTGACGCTACCAATCGGGGATACATTGTGCGAATGGACAACATGCAAACTGCAGTATTCGGCATGGGTTGCTTCTGGGGAGCCGAGCGCTTGTTCTGGTCATTGAATGGCGTTTCAGAAACTGCCGTTGGATATGCAGGAGGCATAACTGCCAATCCCTCATATAAGGAAGTGTGCAGTGGAACGACACAACACGCTGAAGTGGTGCTCGTAAAGTTTGATCCTGCAGTGATCTCGTATTCAGAGTTGCTCAGCGTGTTTTGGGAAAACCACGACCCAACACAAGGTATGCGTCAGGGAAACGACTTTGGAACGCAGTACCGCAGCACCATTTACACGACGACTGACGAACAGTCATCTCTTGCTCAGTCGTCGTGCACGAAATTTCAATCTGGCCTAACCGCTGCTGGCTACGGAACCATCACTACTGAAATTGCCCCGCTTGACACGTTTTATATTGCAGAGGAATACCATCAGAAATACTTGGCAAAAAATCCAGATGGCTACTGCGGCATTCGCGGCACGGGTGTTACCTGTGCATCAGGTGTTTGACGCGTCGTAAATTCCCTGAATTGCAGAATTCAGCAATGCATCAAATTCTGCATCTGACTGTTTTGCCGACAATCCTTCGGTGAGCGCGCGCGAGAAACTCGCAATTACACCCTTATTCTTTGCAAGCGCAACGTTTGCATCGGCACGGCTGTAGCCGCCAGAAAGTGCAACGACACGCACCACGCGCGGGTGAGCAACGAGTTCGTCAAAAAACCCTGCAGTGTTTGGAAGCGTCAGCTTCAGCATGACGTTTTGATCTGCTGACAGCGCATTCAATTCCGACAAGATTGCTGCCTTCATGAGGGCTTCTGCTTCCGCTTTCTGTGGACTCTTGATATCCACTTCAGGCTCAATGATTGGCACAAGTCCGGCCGCGATGATTTGCTTGCCGACTTCAAATTGCTGACTGACAACAGCCTTAATTCCTTTTTCGTTTGCCAACTTAATGACCGAACGCATCTTGGTTCCAAACACACCGTGCTGTTTTGCGCGCTCAAGTAAGGCATTGAGTTCTGGCATTGGCTTCATTATTTGCACGCCATCAGCCTCATCCGCCAATCCTTTATCTATCTTCAAAAAGGGAACGACGCCTTTGTTCTCCCACAAGTACTCTGCCGAACCTTTACCGTCAATCGTGCGATCCATAGTCATTTCAAACAAAATGGCACCCAATACGCGTTCGCCAGAAAACGCAGAACTCTTAATGATTCGAGTACGCATGTCGTGAATGAGGTCAAACATTTGCTCGTCACCTGAATACTCGCTCTCCTCAATGCCGTACAGCTTCAGCGCCTTTGGCGTACTGCCACCGCTTTGATCAAGTGCAGCAATAAATCCTTTTCCATTCTTCACCTTGGCGAACTGTTCGTTATTCATTCACGTGCTCCTTATTCGTGTATCTCACGAGTGTAATTCGCCAGGCGTTACCCCTAAAGGCGGCAGTTTCTCTCCACGGCCGATTGGAAAATAGCGGTGGTGCCACTGTCCGGTCAGTTCATAAATGGCACTGCCACGTTGACCGTCTGAGGTGGTGATCTGCATTTCCGACAGTCCGCCTCCCAACACATTTGGAGTCTTCAGTGCAATACTGCTGTAGCGCTGTGCCCACCTGCCTGAGCCCTCGACGATAATCCTTCGTCCACCTTCGAGCGTGAAGGTCAATACACCTGCTAGCCCCGCTACTTCTTCTCCAAATTGACCATACGAAACGTCGTTACCATTCGCGTCTTGCCACTGGAGGTCATGCTCAAAGGCAATTACCGGTACCGGGTCTCCTCCACCTACTGGGGCGAAACATCCGTCGGTATACACGCGAGCACCGTTTGGATACTCCCAATGCCACACCTGCAAAAACCCTTCTTCGAGTTGAATTGGCGTCCACATCCACATTGGGCAACGGTTATGCACTCGCACACCCCACGAATGATCGCGCTGCCCCCACCAGTTGTCGACTTCATAGGTTTTCCCATTGTGCGTATATGTTCCGTTGTACGTTCCACTTTGAAACATGTGCGTTTGGTCCCACACCACTTCATTTCCAGCTTTCATGGTTCCCCGACGAAGTTGATACGCAGCGGTTCGCGCTGTGAACGTGACGTCAAGTTCCACTGGAGTTGCGTCAGATTTGCGGGCAAGCAAGTGAATTTTCTTTTTGGGTTCGACAATGTCGATTGATATTGGACCCACATTCCAATTGTTTGGGTCTCCCACTGTCGTGCGTGCGTGACGCGCCATCACTGGAGTACTGCCAACACGTCCAAGTTGCAGGGAATCCATTTCATTGTGCGCCGGAAAATGCGCAAGCGTCAAGATAATGACATCCCCTGGTTCATTGCGCTTTTGCATGATGAAGAACAAGCTTTCACGCCAACTGTCATGGTGATAAACCACATTGCGAAATGGTTCAGGAAGTTGATGTCCGAATCGTTCATCCTCTGCGTCAAAATGTGCCATTCATTTTCCTATCTAAAAAGTGACAAGGTATCTAAATCAATCATTTGTTGTCCGTGACGATTCGCCATCGCGGCAAACATTGCGTCTCCGCGCTCAGTTTGCTTCACCAGCATTGAAGCAACGATGGCCATGATGTAGCCAGATGTTGCAAACAGTCGATACTGATCCCATGCTTCAGTCCACGACAAGGTGATCCCCGATTGCACCAAACCATCGTGATACTGATGAACGAGTTCGTCCTCTACCGCGCGTCGTTGCTCAGGAGCAAAACTCGCCCCAATGAAATATGCAAGATCAGTTGCACCAGAGGAAATGCTCGCGGTTTGCCAGTCAACCACTTTTACCGAAGTCCCTTGCGGAGATTCGGTGAACAGTAAGTTGTCGAGCCGAAAGTCGCGATGCACGATGGTTTCATTACTTGGAAATGCGCGGTCATAGCCATCAATTGCTGCGACTAGCTGCGCCCCGAGTTCCAATACCTCTGCACTCACCAGAGACGAGAAACGCGTCGCGAAACCGGCAAACACAGATCGGAGCAAGTCGCGAGTTCCTTGTGAACTTTCCATCGTGTGCCGCGGCATCCAGCCAAGTGAATCCAATTGAGTTGAGTTCCACAATGGCGTGTGTAATTGCACTAATTCATTGATTGCTGCGCGCGCTTGTTCAACCGTTGCGCCAGAGATTTGATCTCCCTGCTTACCGTCAACAATGTCCTCTAGAACTAAGACAAAGTCATCATTTGGAGCATCAAACCACACATGCAAGCACGCAGGAGCACTCACTCCCACCAAAGACTTCACGTGGGTATGGAAACCTGTTTCTAGTTCATAACAACGCGTTATTCGCGAAGCAGTGCGGCTGCTCTCGCTCTGTGAAGGAACTTTGACAACTACTGATGGTGGTAATTGGTCGTGAGATCCTTCAACAAACGCAACTCGGTAGCTCTCAGCCATTTGACCCGTACCTATGGCTGTAACCGACTCAATCTTTAGATCTGAAACGCCGAGGTGGCGCGATAGATACTCAGCGCTTACGCCTACATGCGATGAAACATCCCCCACGACAAAACCCTAGACCCTGTAGGCCACGACAACCGAAGGACAAGTACCCTTGGCTTGTGCGACAAACCCTGCATCCGGTTGCCTATTCCACGGATCTCGGAACTTCACCGCTATCGGTCAGACTGCTTGGTGAACCACTGGTTGTGTGGCGGGACAGCACGGGAATTGCGCACGCGACAAGCGATGTTTGCGTGCACCGAGGAACCGCATTGAGCGGTGGCTGCGTAAAGGGCGACACGATCATGTGCCCGTATCACGGATGGCAATTTGACGGCAATGGCAAATGTACGCACATCCCCCAGATGGAGGACCCAACAAAAATTCCGACCAAAGCCAAAATTGCTGCTCACACGTGTATTGAGCAATACAACATGATTTGGGTTTCACTTGAAGAACCACGTCGACCACTTCCAGCGATTGATGAGTTTGGTGCAAAAGAATGGATATGGGTGAACTGTGGGCCATACGAATGGAACACGCATTCGTCACGCCAACTTGAAAACTTCACCGACTTTGGACACTTCCCTTGGGTGCACCCAGGACTACTCGGCGATATCAACCGTCCTGTTGTTCCCGATTACGAAGTTCGCACAGAAGGACATGTAGTGAAGTACGACATCACGCGTCCGGAGGCACCAAACACCGATGACTTCCCCGTCTTTGCAAACGCAAATACTGATGCTCCAACGCGCACATCGCATTACGAAATCCATACGCCATTCACCCTGTTGCTTCATCTTGGTTGGGGTGGAAAAGAAGGCATGGTCTATTTCTTCGTATCGCAACCCATAGACGACGAACACTCACGCGGTTTTCTGATCATCGGGCGTAATTACAATTACGACCAGCCGGATTCTGTGCTACAAGATTTTGAAGATGTCATTTTCAATCAGGACAAAGTGATTGTTGAATCACAACTTCCAAAAAAAGTTCCTTTTGACATCACCAAAGAACTTCACATGAAGTTTGATGCGGTTGCACTTGCCTACCGCAAAGCGATGATCTCACATGGATTTGATAACTAGGGCTTAGGGTTCGACAATCGCAAAACCTGTTGCAAATGTGTCGAGGTTGCCAAATATGTTCAGCAGCGCTGAAGCATCACCTTCAATCGTCACCCTTCCTGCGCTGAGCTCGTCCATAAATGTGGTCACTTGAGCAATTACTTCAAGCAACAGCGCACGAGAAATTACGACAGTGGCCGCCGCGCCGTCATCGTGTCTGCCCCGAACGGAGTACAAAGTCCGATTCGATAGCCCAATCACCCATTTATGGTCTGGGGTTCCAGTCATGTCGGTAAACGTCCAGTTCACTGCCACCTTTAGCCCACCTATGTTTTCCGAAATCAACCGCACTGACAAAGTGTCAAATACTTGTTCAATCGTCATTGCACGAATCATGCTGCGAGCGCGAACATGTGATGCTGTTGGCGGAGGAGGACCTTGACGAAGCTCTTGTGCTCCCATGAGATAGGCGTTTCTAAAGGTTGACGACTCGGATTGATAACCCAGTTGCTCCAATACATCTGCTTGCAGGTTTCGCGCATCACTATTTGACGGGTCTGCAAACACTGCATGGTTCACCACCTCAGCGACCCAGCGGTAATCGCCCTCTTCAAATGACTTGCGAGCCGAAGCCAACAATGCTTCCATTCCACCCGCAAGTTCTACATATCTCTTTCCAGCTTCTACCGGTGGCAACTTATTGAGATTCGCTGGGTTTCCGTCATACCAACTGAGATATCGCTGATATACCGCTTTTACGTTGTGCACAAGGTCTCCGTAAAACCCACGCGTGTGTTCGTGCGCTTGAAACTCTTCTGGCAAATTCAACATGTCAGCAATTTCCACAGCGGTCATCCCATGATTTGCATGACGCATCGTCTGATCATGCATCCACTTATACAAATCACGCTGCAACACGAGAAAATCTCGAACGTCATGTTTCCCCCAGGTTGGCCAGTTGTGCGAAGTGAACAGCACATCGGCTCGGTCTGCAAACAATTCAATACTTTCATTGATGTACTTTGACCAACTCAATGCATTACGAACTAGTGCTCCGCGTATGGGTACCAAATTGTGCATCGTTTGCGAACAATTTTCCGCCATACACAACCAGCCATGATCCGGAAAAAAGAAGTTCATCTCAGCAGGAGCTTCAGTCTCCGGCGTAAGTTGGAAGATTACGCGCACACCGTCAAGCACAAGCTCTTCACCCGTAAACATGATGTCTATGGTTGGCGCAAGCAAACCAGGAGGACCCATTGGTACACCTGTGCCAAGCCCGCAGTCAATATGGCCGGTTGGCCCAGGTGGAAGCATCGGACCGAATTGGTACGTCGCGCGCCTTCCCATCACTGGACCAGCAATGACGTTCTCGCCAACGGTTTCATGCAAGAAACCAACCGGAGCAACAATCTGACAGCGTCCAGCATCAACATCTTCCTTTGTTGTCACTCCTAGCACTCCACCGAAGTGGTCAGCGTGCGAGTGCGTGAAGATCACCACCGTGGTTGGCAGTTTTTCTACATGTTCGTCCATGAGTGCGAGTGCCGCACGTGCAGTGTGTTCGCTAGTCAAAGGATCAATTACCACCCAACCATTCGATCCGCGAATAAACGTGATGTTTGAAATGTCGTAGCCACGCACCTGCCAAATACCATCGGCAACCTTGAATAAGCCATGATGTGCATTCAGCGTTGCATGTCGCCATAACTGAGGGTTGACCGTCTCTGGGCATTCCCTTCCATCGCGAAGAAACTCATAATTGTCGCTGTCGCCAACGAAACGACCCCTTTCGTCGGTGATCAATCCCTTTTCTCGTTTGGCTATGAATCCCTTGCGCACCCGCTCAAGATCGGCGGGATCAAACTCCCGATTTGCAGCATTGCGATTATGCAATTGTGTATGCGATGTTGCTGTTTTTGATTGATTTTGGTGCACTTCTAAACATTACTTACTGCTCACTATTCTGTAGGAAGTGAAAAAACTTTTCATAGCCCTTTGCGCCACCTTGATTTGGACAGCCATACCCGCGACTTCGGCAAATGCCGTTTCGATTGGCCAATCCTGTGCAAAGACAGCGCTTGGCACTCGGGTCTCGGCTCGCATCAACAGCAGGCCGGTCATCGTGGTGTGTCGCGTGAGAGCTGGTCGCAAACAGTGGATTCGCGCTGCTGTTCAGACCTTAACGACAACAACTACCTCAACTACTACATCTTCAACAACATCAACTACATCGACTACGGTTCCGGAGCCAGTGATCAACTACACCGACGTTATTGATCCAGTTGATCCGAATCTCCACACCTTAACTATTGATAATCAGAGGCCAAGGACATATCGACTTGTTGTTCCCAATTCGTACACCAGCGAAGTCCCTTCACCGATACTTTTTGCGTTTCATGGGCTTGGGGGGTCTGCCGCCACGTTTGAAATGGCACTTCAACTTCCCCAATTTAGCCAAGGCATGAACTTCATTCT
>JALQWV010000171.1 GCA_023263465.1 Ilumatobacteraceae bacterium | reverse complement strand
GTTGCAGAAGTAACAGCGGAAGGTCATGTTGTTCGATTGGTAGAGAAGCCACAGAATCCGCCATCAGATCTCGCACTTGTTGGTGTGTACCTGTTTGACAAAACCATCAATGAAGCAGTGCGTGCAATTAAGCCGTCGCCTCGCGGTGAACTTGAAATCACCGACGCCATTCAATGGATCGTTGAACAGGGCCATGTGGTGCACCACAAGGTGCTTGAAGGTTGGTGGATTGACACGGGCAAGAAAGACCCGTTGCTTGAATGCAATCGTTTGGTGCTGGAAGTGTTGGAGCCACGCAACGAAGGCGATGTTGACGCTTCGTCACAAATTGAAGGTCGAGTTGTCATTGAAAAGGGTGCTGTCGTTCGCAAATCGCGCATTCGTGGGCCAGTGGTTATCGGATCTGGTTCGGTTATTGATCACGCATATATCGGGCCGTACACGTCACTTGGTCGCAACTGCACAGTGGAGCATTCCGAAATGGAACACAGTGTGGTGTTAGACGGCTCCAGCATTGTTGGCATTGAGCGACTTACCGACTCGCTGATTGGTCGCGATGTGCAAGTTGCGCGTTCTGAACAAAAGCCTCGTGCGCTGCGCCTCATGTTGGGCGATGACTCGAAAGTGGAACTTGAATAATGGCTGTCATTACCGAATCAACCGTGATCAAAGATGTGCAGATCGTTGAACCAGCCATGTTCAAGGATGAGCGTGGCTTCTTCATTGAAACGTATCGCCGCCAGTGGTTTCCACTTGGTCGCGAAATGATTCAGGGCAACCGCGGAGATCGTCAGGCCGGATGTGTTGTTGGTTTGCACTATCACTTGCATCAAAGTGACTACTGGTATGTGCCGTACGGTTCATGTCGTGTGGTGTTGCATGACTTGCGCACAGGCTCGCCAACCGATGGTGCAACACAGGTAATCGATTTAGGAACCCAGGCAGATGGATCGCACGATCACCGGGGCATTTTCATTCCACCAGGAGTTGCGCACGGTTTTGCCTCACTTACCGACATGACTATTACGTATCTCGTAGATGGCTATTACAACCCAGCCGACGAGCGTGGACTTGCGTATAACGACCCAGCGGTGAAGGCCGATTGGGGCATTGCAAACCCAATTTTGAGCAAGCGCGATCAAGAGAACCCAACGCGCGACAACATTGACCCGCAGTTTCAGCCGCACTTTTCTCTGAGGACCTGATCGAGAGCATGAAGATTTTTGTCACTGGCGGTGCCGGCTTTATTGGTTCGAACTATGTGCGGTGGATATTGGCAAATACCGACCACGAAGTGACCGTATTTGATGCACTGACTTATGCTGGCAACTTGTCCACATTGAAAGATGTTGACGACAACAAGCGGTATTCATTCGTGAAAGGCAACATCTGTCAACCTAGCGACGTTGACGCCGCCATGCGCGGCCACGATGCCGTAGTGCACTTTGCTGCAGAAAGCCACGTTGACCGTTCCATTGAAGGCAGCGAAGACTTCATTCTCACCAACTGTTTCGGCACCAACGTGATCATGGACGCTGCACGTCGTTTGGAAGTACAGCGTGTGGTGCATATTGGCACCGACGAGGTGTACGGCTCGGTTGAAAGTGGTTCATCGAAAGAAACCGATGGACTTGAGCCACGCTCACCGTATTCGGCAAGCAAAGCGGGCAGTGACCTTATTGCACTGTCATATCACGCAACACATGGTTTGCCGGTAACGGTCACTCGTTGCACCAATAACTTTGGCCCGTATCAATACCCAGAGAAAGCAATTCCCTTGTTCACCACCAACTTGCTTGATGGCAAGAAAATTCCATTGTATGGCGATGGGCTGAACGAGCGCGACTGGTTGTACGTAGACGACCATTGCACAGGTGTGCATTTGGTATTGGAAAAGGGCAATGTCGGGGAGATCTACAACATTGGCGCAGGCAACGAAACTGCCAACCGCGTATTAGTAGACAAGCTTCTCTCATTGCATGGCAAAGATGAATCAAGCGTGCAATATGTTGAAGACCGCAAGGGTCACGACCGCAGATATTCGGTAGACATTGCCAAGATCACCAAGTTGGGTTGGAAGCGCGAGCGGTCTTTAGATGAGGCACTTGAAGAAACTGTGAAGTGGTATCGCGATAATCGCTGGTGGTGGGAGCCACTCAAGGGCAAGAAGTAATGAAGCTGTTTGTCACCGGAGCAGGTGGCCAACTTGGTCATGAACTTGTTGAAGCAATTCGTATTGCTGGGCACGAAGCTATCGCCACCACGCATGCCCAGCTTGACATCACCGATGAAGAGGCTGTGCGCATTGCCATTGGTTCAGCCAAACCCGATGTTGTGATTCATGCGGCTGCATGGACTGCAGTGGATGCCTGTGAAGGCGATGTTGAAAAAGCGATGATGGTGAATGGAACCGCATCGAAATATGTTGCCGATGCCGCGCACGCTGTAGGCGCACGGGTGGTGTACATCAGTACTGACTATGTGTTTGATGGAACTAAAACAACCCCATATAACGAAGACGATGTGCCTAACCCCCAAAGCGCATATGGTGCGTCAAAGTTTGTTGGCGAACAAGCAATGGGTGAGCAAGATGCAATCGTACGCATTTCCTGGGTATGTGGTTTTCACGGCGCAAACATGGTGAAGACCATTTTGAAGCTAGGCGCAACCATGCCCGAATTGAAATTTGTTGATGACCAAATCGGTAGTCCAACCTTTGCCGATGATGCAGCAAAGGCAATTGTGCACGTTGCAGTGAGTGGTCTCGGTGGAATTTGGCATGTGACCAACCAAGGTGTGGTCAGTTGGTATGAATTTGCTCGTGAGGTGCTCCTAACTGCAGGCATGGATGCAGCAAAAGTGAAACCAATTTCTACGAGTGACTTACAACCACCACGCCCTGCGAAACGGCCTGCCAACTCGGTATTGCATAACGGCAGGATGATCGCAGAGGGTATACCGTTGTTGCCCGATTTTCGAGATCCACTTGCACGTTTGATGCGACAACTACTGGCTGAAACAGGCGAGTAGGGTTGTTGTATGAATGACCTCACGTTGATTGCCGAACTCGAGCCAGTTGCCGAGAAGTTGCTTGAGCGTCACATGGGAGTCGCCAAAGAATGGTTTCCGCACGAAATGGTGCCGTACAGCCGTGGCAAAGATTTTGATCCGAATCATCAATGGGTTCCTGAAGATGCCGATTTTGGTGATGCGGGTAGCGACATTGACGAAGCAGTTCGCGGTGCGCTGTATTTGAATTTGCTTACTGAAGACAACCTGCCGTATTACTTCCGCGATATTGACCGGTTGTTCGGTAGCGACACAGCGTTTGGTGCATGGGC
>JALQWV010000131.1 GCA_023263465.1 Ilumatobacteraceae bacterium | reverse complement strand
GAATGCCGAAGAGCGTGGCTCGGCACCGTCAGAGAAGTCGGTTGGTGTTGTGCTCCGACAATTGTTTGCCGAGCACAAAACGCGCCGCATCATCACTGCAAGCTTTGCTAGCCACATTCACCGGGTGCAGCAAATTGCTGATGCGGCAATTGAAAGCGGGCGTGTAGTTGCGCCACTCGGCCGCTCCATGATCAACAACATTCGCATGGCGCGCGACTTGGGCATTATCAAACTGCCTGACAAGTCGTACATCAATGTTGAAGACATTGACGACTATCCACCCGAACGCGTGTGTGTTATTTCTACCGGTTCACAAGGTGAGCCAATGGCGGCGCTGAGTTTGCTGGCGCGCGGTGACAATAAGTTCGTCACTATTGGGCATGACGACACTGTGATTTTCTCGAGCCACGCAATCCCTGGCAATGAAGGAAACGTGAACCGCGTAATTGATGGGCTACTGCGACTTGGTGCCGAAGTTGTGCACTCGGGTATTGCTGACGTGCACGCAACTGGTCACGCGCAGGCGGACGACTTGAAAATGTATTTGTCAATTACCGAGCCGGAATGGTTTGTTCCTATTCATGGCGAATATCACCACATGGTTGCGAACGCGCGACACGGCCGCACCATGGGCATTCCAGAATCCAACATTGTGTTGTGCGAGGACGGCGACGTGATTGAAATTACCGACGACGGAATTGAGCGCAAAGAACGTGTTCCTGCAGGCATGTTGTACGTAGATGGAATTGTTGGCGATGTCGGTCTAGGAGTGTTGCGCGACCGCAAAGTGCTGGCAGAAGAAGGCGTTGTTGTTGCAGTAGTGACAGTGGACGTTGAAGCAGGCAAGGTGCTGGTTGGCCCAGAAATCATTACGCGCGGCTGGGTGTATGCACCTGAAGCCGAAGACCTCATTGAAGAGGCGTGTGAGACCGTCGCTCGTGCCGTTGAAAAAGCTCTGAAGGGCGGCACTCGAGACATCGATGCACTGGAAAAAGAAGTGCGTCGTGCGGCGGGCAAGTTTGTGTCGGAACGCACCAAGCGTCGTCCGATGATCGTGCCAATTGTGATGGAGATCTAGCGCAGGTTTGCCACACGTGGGGTATGCCTCAATGGGGCAGTACCCCCTTACTACTGTTGACTCATGGCCGCTCAGCCCCGTAAGGGGTCTTCCAGCGCGCGCCCAGCCTCAAAATCAGGCTCCGGCGTGCGCCCAAAGATCGTGCGTAGCCACGCGCCTGTAGACGAAGACGAGATTGAATCGTTCCGCATGCCACGCCGCCGCGAACGCCGTGAATCGGTGTTGAAGACTGTGCTTGCAGGTCGTGGACATGAATTTGGTGGCGTTGCGCTCATCTGTTTCGGCATTTTGTTGTCGATGTCTATTTATGTGGAGTTCGCAGGCCCGCTCGGTCGCTTGCTCGACACCACGTTCTCATCATTGCTTGGCGTTGGTCGTTTCGTTCTGCCAGTTGTCATCATCGCCGCTGGTTTTGCGTCCATTAATAGGAAGTCGCTGCAACATCGCATTCGTCTCGCTTTTGGATGGACGGTGTTGTGTGTAGGAGTTTTGGCAGTCATCCATATTATTTGGGGGACGTCGTTTGGTGATCTTACGAATAAGGCAGTTTCACGCACGGGTGGTTGGTTCGGTTGGATCGTTGGCGAACCGTTGCAAAGTTTGGTGGGTAGCTTTGCTGCTGTCATCGTGCTGATCGCGGTGATGTTCTGTGCAGTGTTGCTAATTACGGGCAATTCGCCGGCACAGCTGTATCGCCGCATCAAGGCCTGGGCCAATGGAGTTTCACGTGAAAGCCTTCGTTCGTCCGATGACGGTGAAGATCCACAAGAGTTTGACGAATATGGCGAACCAATTTTTTACGACATCGATCTTGATGAAGCGCCGAAGCGTCGCAAGCGAAAATCGGTAGTGCAAGAAGAAGGTGAAGAAGACGAGGAAGAGGAACAAGAAAAACCACGTCGCACACGTAAGCCGCTGTTGAAAGACAAGCCAGTGGTCACGACGGCTGCGAACCCGTCGGCTGCAGGGATCGAAAAGGCAGCACCGCAACAGATGCCTCTTGGGCCAGGTGCAAAACCAAGCGTGTGGAAGTTGCCGAACTTGGAATTGCTTACGATCACTCGCCATGAAAAGGCCGATGAAAGGGCTACAGAAATTCGTGGCGAACTTTTGGTAGATGCGTTAAGAAAACATGGCGTTGAAACTGAGCTGGATGATTACACACGTGGCCCAACGGTTACTCGATTCGAATTGAGGCTAGGTGGCGGTGTAAAGGTTGCCAAAGTTACGTCGCTGTCGAAAGACATTGCTTACACCATGGCTGCGACTGACGTGCGAATTCTTGCGCCTATTCCCGGCAAATCAGCAATTGGTATTGAAGTGCCAAACTCACAGCGTGAATTGGTGTCGCTTGGCGACCTAATGGTGTCAACTGAAGCTCGCACAGCAATGCACCCTCTTGACGTTGGTGTAGGTAAAGATATTGCGGGTCGTTCGATATTCTTGAACATTTCCACTACGCCGCACATGTTGGTTGCAGGAACCACCGGTGCGGGTAAGTCGAGCGCAATTAACTGCATCATCACCTCGGTGCTGATGCGTTCAACACCAGAGCAAGTGCGCATGATTTTGATCGACCCGAAGCAAGTGGAAATGGCACAATATGCACGCCTACCGCACTTGCTCACGCCACCAGTAACCAACCCGAAAAAAGCAGCAAATGCACTCGGTTGGGCAGTGAAGGAAATGGAGCGTCGTTACGACCTGTTGGTTGAAGCCGGCTTCCGTGACATCACGGGATTCAATGCCGCTTATGACCGAGGCGAATTGGAAAGCGATGGGGTGGCCGAGAAGAACTTTGAGCGCATGCCGTTTATTTTGATTGTGGTGGACGAGTTGAACGACCTCATGATGGTTGCCGCACGCGACGTTGAAGACTGCATCACGCGCATTGCGCAGAAGGCTCGCGCGGTCGGTATCCACCTCATTGTTGCCACGCAGCGTCCGAGCGTCAACGTGATCACTGGTGTGATCAAGGCGAATATTCCTGCACGTATGGCCTTCGCGGTTTCTAGCCTCACCGACAGCCGCGTGATTCTTGATCAGCCAGGTGCAGAGAAATTGATTGGTAAGGGCGACATGTTGTTGCTGCCTGGAAACACATCAGTTGCACAACGAGTTCAATCTGCTTGGGTAGACGAAAGCGAAGTGCGCAAAGTGGTGGCCCACTGGCGCAGGCAGGCTCCCGAGGTGGCGTACGTGTCGGGTGTTGACGGGGAGGGTGCTGGCGGTAACGCAGGTGACAGCCTGTTTGGCGGAACTACAGGAGACGCCGATGACGATGAATTGTTGCGCCAGGCTATGGACTTGGTGGTACGCAGTGCCCAGGGGTCAACTTCTATGTTGCAGCGCAAGCTGAAAATCGGCTTTGCTCGCGCGGGTCGCATTATGGACTTGCTTGAATCTCGCGGTGTTGTAGGTCCGAGCGAAGGTTCACGCCCTCGTGAAGTGCTGATGACAGTTGAAGAACTTGAACAGCTGCAGATGGGTAGCTAACCACGTAAATTTGCCGTTCAAAAAAGGCGTATTGTTTGCCCATGGCTGAATTTACTGAAATTGCATCTGGTCTCCGTTTCCCTGAAGGTCCAATTGCGATGCTTGATGGCAGCGTGATTCTTGTTGAAATGTTTGGCAAACAAATCACACGGGTGAAGCCAGACGGCACAAAAGAAAAGATTGCAGACGTTCCTGGTGGACCAAACGGAATTGCATTCGGACCAGATTGCGGTTTGTACATTTGCAACAATGGTGGATCATTTGGTGAAGTGGAGTTTCTTGGACTTACGTTTCCAGGACCAATGGTCGAAGCCGACTACATCGGCGGTCGTATTCAGCGATACGACATGGAGACTGGCGAACTGAAGGTTCTGTACACCGAATGCAATGGCAACAAGTTGCGTGGGCCAAACGACATCGTGTTTGATGCACACGGTGGAATGTGGTTTACCGATCACGGTATTCGTCATGGTCGGCACGCCGACTTGAGCGGCATCTATTACGCGAAAACCGACGGCTCCATGATTAAGGAAGTGGTGTTTCCAACAGACTCACCCAACGGCATTGGTCTTTCTCCAGATGGCAACACGCTGTACTGGGCTGAAACCCACACAGGTCGTGTATTTCATTTGGCCATTACTGCGCCAGGTGAGACTGCGCCGTTCAGCCCAATTGATCCGTCGTTGTGCCTGTGCGGACTTCCTGGAGTGCAGTTGTTTGACTCACTTGCCGTCGATGGCGACGGAAATGTGTGTGTTGCAACACTTGGTTTGCAAACAGCGGGAATCACCGTCATATCACCGAAGGGCGAAGTGCTTGAGCAAATTCTCACTGGCGATCCATTGACCACCAATATTTGTTTTGGTGGCCCAGATTTCAAGACCGCGTACATCACACTGTCGGGAACTGGTCGTTTGGTGTCAATGCCTTGGCCGTACAAGGGGTTGAAACTCAACTTCTAAACAGCCCTTACAGGTAGGCTGTTTTACTGTGCAGCAACGTTTTTACATCGAGACGTTGGGCTGTCCAAAGAATGATGTCGACTCCGACAAAATCATGGGCACGCTGCTTGCAGATGGTTTGATTGCAACCGATGACCCATCGCTGGCTGACGTAGTAGTAGTGAATACGTGTGCGTTTATTGAAGACGCGCGCAAGGAAAGTATTGATACCGTGCTCGCACTTGAGTCGAAGCGCAAAGATGGTGCGCGCATTGTGGTGACAGGATGCATGGCTGAGCGGTACGGTCAAGAACTCGCAGATGCATTGCCGGAGGTCGACCAAGTTGCTGGCTTTGGAGTTCCGGTGCAGTTCGGCAAAAAGCCAATTGCGGTGTCAAATGCACCAATTCCATCGTTTGACTTGTTGAACTTGCCACGACCAAAGTCGGCAGCGCCATGGGCATACGTAAAAATCGCCGAGGGTTGCGACCGCAATTGTGGTTTCTGCGCAATTCCTTCGTTTCGCGGACCACAGCGCAGTCGTGACATTGATCAGATTTTGCGCGAAGTAGATGAACTAGAAGCGCAAGAGATTGTATTGATTGCTCAAGACCTCGCCAGTTACGGCAAAGATCGCCCGAGCGAACTTGGTGCGGGTTCAATTGTTCCGTTAGTACAGGCCGTTACTAAGCGAGTTGCGCGGACGCGTTTGTTGTATCTATACCCAAGCGACCTCACTGACGAACTGATTCACGCAATGTTGGAGACCAACGTTCCGTACTTTGACCTTTCACTGCAACATGTGAGTAAGCCACATTTGCGACGCATGCGCCGTTGGGGTGATGGCGATCGCTTCCTGAAGCGAATTGAAGACATTCGCGCGCTCAGCCCGCAGGCTGCGTTCCGTAGCAATTTCATTGTTGGCTACCCGGGCGAAACCGAAGAAGATCACGATCAGTTATTGCGGTTCGTTGAAGAAGCGCAGTTGGACTGGTGTGGATTCTTTACCTTTAGCCCTGAAGAGGGAACTCACGCAATGACTC
>JALQWV010000103.1 GCA_023263465.1 Ilumatobacteraceae bacterium | reverse complement strand
ATTACGCATGATGATTTCATTCGCACCACCGAACCACGCCACGCCGCTGGCGTAAAGAAACTGCTGCAGGCTTGCTACGACGCAGGCGATATTGAAGTGGATGTGTATCGCGGCCAGTACTGCATTCCGTGCGAAGCGTATTTCGTTGAAGACGAACTTATTGACGGAAAATGCCCTATCCACATGCAACCAACTACGTTCGTTGAAGAAGAGAATTACTTTTTCCGCTTGTCTCGCTTCGAAGATCGCTTATTGAAATGGTACGAAGATCATCCGAACGCAATAACTCCGAGCTTTCGAATGAA
Source organism: Ilumatobacteraceae bacterium (assembly GCA_023263465.1). GTDB lineage: Bacteria > Actinomycetota > Acidimicrobiia > Acidimicrobiales > Ilumatobacteraceae > UBA3006. The sequence continues at coordinate 2,089 of JALQWV010000103.1, read as the reverse complement.
TGAAGTAATTGGTTTCATCAAAGGCGGACTCAATGATTTCTCGGTAAGTCGCAAAACACTTACCTGGGGAATTCAGCTTCCGTGGGACTCTTCACATGTTGCCTACGTCTGGTTCGATGCACTCGCCAACTACATCACGGCTATTGGATACGGCACCGACGACAAAGCCTTTGCCGAGAACTGGCCGGTTGACTATCACTTCATTGGCAAAGACATCATTCGCTTCCATTGCGTGTATTGGCCAGCCATGCTTATGAGCGCAGGCATCGAGCCACCAAAGGGTTGGGCGGTCGGTGGCTGGCTACTCGTTGATGGCGAGAAAATGGCCAAAACTGCGGGCAACGTGGTGAACCCGCTCGACCTTATTGATGTTGTTGGTGTTGACGGTTTTCGGTACTACGTATTGGCGGAAACTACATATGGCAACGATGGCGACTTTAGTTACGAAGGATTAATCAAACTGTTCAACAGCGACCTGGCTAACAACTTGGGCAACCTGGCAGCACGCGTTGCAACCGTTGTTGAGAAAAAGTGCGGAGGAATTGGCCCTGCTTCATCTGCAAACAGCCCACTTGCAGCCATTGCAGCAACGGCTGTTGCAGAAACCTCTCAAGCATGGGCCGCCGTACAGCCAAGTAAAGCACTTGAAGCAACATGGAAACTTATTGGTGCTACTAACTCATACCTCGAAGACAACGAACCATGGAAGATGGAACCAGGCGACGCGGTGAACACCGTGATGGGCGACGCACTTGAGGCACTGCGCATTGTCACCATCCTCGCGAACCCTGCTCTGCCAACTACCACTCAGGAAATTTGGAATCGCATTGGTCTCACGGGCAACATCGCCGATCTGCGAATTCATGCAGACACCAAGTGGGGTCAGTACACAGGCGGCACAACAGTGGTGAAGGGTCAGCCACTCTTTCCTCGACTCACCGCATGAGCCCAACACTTGAGTGGATCGACACTCATTGCCATGTGTACGAAGACAACATTCCCGGCGGACAAGTAAACGCTATTGCCGCTGCTCGCGAAGCTGGTGTGAGCAAAATGATCGTAATTGGTACCGATGCAGAAACAACTCAGCAAGCAATAGCAATAGCCGCCCAACACGAGAACGTGTGGGCAACCGTTGGCCTGCACCCACACGATGCAAAAAGTGGAGTCGATACCGTCACTCCATTTCTTGGCTCAAAGAGGGTTGTCGGAATTGGCGAATGCGGACTTGACTATTACTACGAACACTCCGATCGAAGCGTGCAACGCGAGGTATTTGCAGCTCAGATTCAGTTAGCACATGAGCTTGATCTTCCACTGGTTATTCATACACGCAACGCATGGCCGGACACGTTTGATGTGCTTGATTCCGAGGGTGTTCCTGCGCGAACGATTTTTCATTGCTTCACCGGCGACGAGGCAGAAGCGCGTGCATGTGTAGAACGCGGTGCTTACTTATCATTCAGCGGAATCGTCACATTCAAAACTGCAAATGATGTTCGTCGTGCTGCACAGTGGTGCCCAATCGATCACGTGTTACTGGAAACCGATGCACCATTCCTTGCGCCAATTCCTCATCGCGGAAAACCAAACCAACCAGCACTTGTCCCCGTAGTTGGCACTTTCATTGCCGATCTCCGCGGCGAACCCGTTGCACAGTTTGCGCAAAGCACCACGCGAAACGCATACCTTGCGTTTCCAGGCATTGCTCCGTAGCGTTTAGACAGTGGTTCTTTCGGTTTACGAGCGTCGACGAATTGGAGTACTTTCTGTTCTGACGCTGTTCGCACTCACCATTTTTTCATTTGCAGCTGGTGGTGCATCTTCCACGTCCTCTACAACCACCACCACTGTTCCACCAGTTGTCGAAAACGAGATTCCAGAATCAGTCATTCTTGGTGGACCTCCGCCAATTGCCCCATCTGGCTCGGCAGCAGTCGCCTACCCAGCAACAAGCCCAAATTCTCTAACCGGCCGAGCAACATTTACCGCGCTTGGCTATTCGTCAAACCCAGTGTGCTTTTCTGCAATGACCCCAGTTAGAGTTCAACTCACCATCACCAACATCAACAATGGTCGATCCGTCAAG
>JALQWV010000078.1 GCA_023263465.1 Ilumatobacteraceae bacterium | reverse complement strand
TGTCGAGGTAGTGCTCTAACCAACTGAGCTACGCGCCCTTACTGCCCACATACTACTGGCTTGTATGCGCACCACGCAGTCGAATACTTACTTCGTTGGCCATTAATCGGCCTGCCCTCGTCAACACATAGCGGTCGTCATGCAATTCGATGAGTCCCTCAAGATACGAGCGGTCGTCTGGGGAAAATGCCGAGGTGGGTACTCCTTCACGTGTGCGAATCAGCAATTGCATGTGCTCGAGAGATTTTGTTGCATCATCAAGTACCTCTCTTGACGAAACTGGATCTTCACCGTTATTGATCATTTCGATATAACGATCTGGAGTGCGCACGTTCCACCAGCGTGTTCCATCCTTATGCGCATGCGCGGCGCAACCAATTCCGTCGTAGTTGCCTTGCATCCAATATAAAGAGTTGTGCGCACATTCATGACCAGGCTTTGCCCAATTAGAAATTTCATAATTCAATAAACCTGATGCTGCGAAGTGGTCATCTACCCATTCGTATTTATCGGCTTGGTCGTCGTCGTCGGGGTGCCGTTCGGGCTGAGATGCAAGCGGCGTATTTGCTTCAATGGTGAGCCCATACGCCGACACATGAGGCGGGTCAAGCGCGATCACGTCCGACACCGTCTGCTTCCAATCGGCAAACGATTCGCCTGCTGCCCCGTACATGATGTCGAGATTGAACGTATTAAAGCCAGCTTGCTTAATGTGCGCCACCGCACGTTGAACGTTTTCCGGATTATGCGTTCGACCAAGTGAGTGCAGAACATGATCAACTGTCGACTGAACGCCAACACTCACTCGATTCACACCGCCACGTAAATACTCTCGCATCATCTCGAGCGTGATGTCATCGGGGTTGCACTCCACCGTTACTTCTGCGCGTGACGCCAACGGAATTTCTGCAAGCACACTCAACAACTCTTCGGCAGGAAGCATGGTTGGTGTTCCCCCACCCACGAACACGCTGGTCGCCGTCGGCATGCCTTCTGCAACGAGCGAGCGAATGTGCTTGCGCAATGCCTGTACGTACTCGCCCTGCAGATGATGCCTGTCGGTAAATGTGGCAAATGCGCAATAGTCACAACGCTTAGCGCAAAACGGAATGTGAATATACACACCGTGCAGACCAGCTGATTGGTTCATCAACAACTACGCAGTTGGGGGCACGAAGAGCAAATCAAGTTCGGCAAGTTTTGCACCGACGTCATCTACCGCAACATCCAAGATGACCGCAATCGCCCTTGTGTCATGCGCACGAACGGTAATCACTTTGCCATTGAAGTCTTGACGCTGTACCTGAATCATGCGCAAAAGGCGCTCCAGCATCTTGAACTCTTTGCCATCGCGTAACGAAAGTTTTGCCACGTCAATACGTAACTTTGTTGGGGCAGCACTTTGGCTTTGGGTGTCACCTTCGCGCTGCTTGTCGCGAGGTAACAATTGGTCAACCGTTACGCCATAGAAATTTGCGAGACGCTCCAAGCGAGGAACCGAAATCATTCGCTCACCGCGCTCATAGGCGCCCATGACCGATGCTTTGAACTCTAGGTTTGTGGCGCTTTCCACTTCGCTGAGCGACAGCTTCTTCTGTTGGCGAATTTGACGAAGCCGCTCACCAACTAACCGCGCATAACTGAGTTCATCGAGTGATTCGTTTTCCGATGTACTCATTGCGACTCCCTACTCGCCCTCACCATGAGTGCACCAGCCACTATGGCAGCAGTTTCAGCCCGCAGGATGGATTCCCCCAGCGAAACTGTTGGCACCCGTGTGGTGAGTTCGTCGGGCGCAAAACCGCCTTCTGGTCCAATAACCACAATGGAATGGTCTCGCGAGATTTCAACACCACCTGGTTCGGCAATTGCGCAACCAGGCATGGCTAACACATCGGCTAACGCAGTAATCGAGTGAATTGTTGGAAGCCACGTGCGGCGACTTTGCATTGCCGCCTCGCGTGCGATTTTGCGCAAGCGCTCTTCGTTCTTTGTTGCGCGTGCATCATCCCATTTCACAACAGATCGACGCGTTGGGGCAAGAGGAATGATCTGATCAATTCCAAGTTCGGTGAGTTTTTGCACAATTACTTCGGGCTTTTCACCCTTCACAGGAGCAAATGCAACCGACAGCACGTTCTTACGCGGCGCAGACGAAAACACTTCGCTCAGCGGGTGCAGTTCGCCATGTTTGTCCAACTTGGCGGTAATCCAACTTCCTCGACCATCGCACACCGACACCACATCGTGTTCGGTAATTCGTAACACCTTTAACAAGTGATGCGCATCGTCTTGTTCTAGAACCGGTTCTGCAAGGGAGCCAATGAACACATGCGCAGATGACTTGCGCAACAGCTCCATCATGAAAATGCTGACTTTATCTTCGACTTCAGTCCGCCTTCGTGAGTGGCCACTTGTTCGCCGCGACTTTCGGCGAACTTGCGCAGCAACTCTCGTTCGGTATCGCTGAGCTTTGTTGGAACCGCAACGACGATTCTGGCGCGTAGGTCGCCACGTCCGCGAGAGCGTCCGCCTTGCGACAATCGAGGAACTCCCCGACCTTTCAATACGAACTCACGGCCGTGCTGAGTACCCGATGGAATGTCGAGCACCTCGTCGCCATCAAGTGTCGGCAATTGAATGGTTGCGCCGAGCGCTGCTTGCGCAATTGACACTTCAATGTCTGTCACCAAATCGTCTTCGTCACGCTGATACATGTCGTGATCGGCAACACGGATATGCACAAATAGATCACCGGCGCTTCCCCCACGCTGCCCAACTGCACCCTTACCTGTTAGTCGTAGCGTTTGCCCGCTATCGATACCGGCAGGAACTTCGATTGGGTACGAAACTTCCTTAATGATTCGCCCCTCACCCTTGCATGGTGTGCACGGCGAGGCAATGCTCTGCCCCGTTCCACTGCAACGGTGACACGGTTGCGCAGTAACCATTTGGCCGAGCATGCTTTGGCGAACTCGACGAACTTGTCCGGCACCATTACATTCACTGCACGTTGTTGGCGACGTTCCCGCTTTTGCACCTGAACCGGAGCAGTCGTCGCAGCGAACTGCAGTGCGAACTTTCACCGTGGTTTGACAGCCGAACACTGCTTCTTCAAAGGCAATATCGGCAATCGTTTCAATATCTTGTCCACGCGGCGGGCCACTCGGGCCACGTTGACCACCACCAAAAGGTGATCCTCCTCCAAAGAATGCCTCAAAGATGTCGCCGAAACCGCCAGCACCACCGAACGGATCTCCTCCACCGCCATTTCCGCCAATTCCTGCTTCACCGAATTGGTCGTAGCGTGCCTTCTTTTCTGGGTCAGAGAGCACTTCGTAGGCGCGCGAAACTTCTTTGAATTTTGCTTCGGCTTCAGCGTTTCCCGGATTGGCATCGGGGTGCAGTTCGCGTGCGCGTTTGCGATATGCCTTCTTCAGATCGTCAGCGCTTGCACTTCGCGATACGCCAAGCAGCGAATAAAAGTCTTCAGCCATGGTGCAACTCAGCTATCTGCAAGTCGACGACCAAGTCGATCGCTGACTACTTCTACTGTGGCCAAAGCTTGCGGATAATTCATGCGTGTTGGGCCAAGAATGCCAACGGTTCCCAGTGTGGTGCCATCTGCAACAACTGGAGCAAGTACAACCGAGCATGCCGCCAGAGGTTCTACTCCGTGTTCTGCTCCAATAGCCACCGACAAACCTCGGTTCAACATGTCTCGCACCAGTGACACCATCACATATTGCTGCTCAAGCGTGTGAAGAACTGAACGAACAATTTCAACAGCATCAAATGCCTCGGCCATCGCGGAAGCGCCGCCAAC
>JALQWV010000005.1 GCA_023263465.1 Ilumatobacteraceae bacterium | reverse complement strand
CAGATGCACGACGACTTGTACGACGGACTCGGCGACGAGATTGTTGAAGGCACCACCATTTTGTTGGACCGCGGTTGGGGCCCAGACAAAGTGTTGCAGGATGCACTTGTAGAAGGAATGCGCATCGTCGGTGTCGACTTCCGCGATGGAATTTTGTTCGTCCCGGAAGTGCTTCTTGCTGCAAACGCAATGAAGGCCGGAATGAACATTCTTCGTCCGTTACTCGCCGAGACTGGTGCGGAGTCGATTGGCAAAGTGGTCGTAGGAACCGTGAAGGGCGACATTCATGACATTGGCAAAAACTTGGTTGCCATGATGATGGAAGGCGCGGGTTTTGAAGTGATTGACCTGGGTATCAACACCGACGCGGACAAATTCATTGCGGCGCTTGAAGAGCATCAGCCAGACATTCTTGGAATGTCGGCATTGCTCACCACGACTATGCCGTACATGAAGGTAGTTGTGGACACCATGAAAGAGCGCGGCATTCGCGACAAGTACATCATCTTGGTTGGCGGCGCGCCACTGAACGAAGAGTTCGGCGCGGCTGTTGGCGCAGATGCTTACTGCCGAGATGCCGCAGTTGCTTCAGAGACTGCAAAGTCATTGGTCAACGCACGTCGCGTTCGCACTGCTGAGCCTCCTGGCCCTTCGGTCGCCTGATTCGCTGCTGGTAACGCGCATATGTCGGCGGGCGAGCGTCCACTGATTATCGCGTGTGGCGCACTCGTCAGTGAGTTGCGCGAAGTACTCAACCGAAACGGTCTTGCCGATGCAGTTGAAGTGCGTTATCTGCCTGCCAATTTGCACAATCGACCGGAAGGAATAGTTCCAGCATTGCGTGAGCATCTGGACGCACGCGGTAACCGAGCAACGTTTGTTGGCTACGCCGACTGCGGCACTGGTGGGCAGATCGACACCATGCTGTTGGATTATCCAGGTGTTGAGCGAATATCAGGTGCGCACTGCTACGAGTTCTTCGCTGGTTCGCCTTTGTTTAATGAAGTGCAGGACGCAGAGCCAGGAACGTTTTACCTCACCGACTTTCTTGCCAAACACTTCCGTGCATTGGTATGGGAAGGACTTGGGCTTGACACCCATCCGCATTTACGCGATATGTACTTTGGCAATTACACAAAAGTGATGTATTTCTCGCAAGTTAGCGACGAATCGTTGATAGCAATAGCCAAAGACGCTGCAGAAATGTTGGGGCTCAACTTCGAACATCGCCACGTTGGTGTGCAAGGTTTAGAGTCGTCAATTCCCGTAGTGTTTCAATCTGCTGCAAAGAGAAATGTGAGTGTTAACTGATGGCCCGTGGTGGAAACTCAATAATCATTATTAAGTGGCGAGATATTCCTGCGCAGGTAAATGCGCAAATGGGCCGCGAGCGCTATCAAGTCATATTGGGCGCAAAGTTTCAGCGAGCTATCGACCGCGCAAAGCGCAAGGCAAACATTTACACGGCCGAAGAGGACGTGGCTCAATGGAGTCGCGAAACCTTGCCACTTGAAGGCGATATGGCCCTCGCTGCTCAGTCAGTAGCCGACAGATTGGAAGAAGAGTGGACTCGTCAGCGCCTGGGTGTGCTTGCCTATGCGGGTGGGTTTGAAAAAGATGTAGAGCAACTTACGGTGGCAGCAAAGGATCTCGCCGCACTTGAAGAGCTTGAAGAAGACGAAGAAGAAACCCCGAACATTTAATTAAAAGAAAGAAACGAGAAACTGATATGACCCATACCATCCTTTCGTCGCCAACCAAAGAAGGTGTCATTGGTTTCGATCGTCCATTCGTGATGATCGGTG
>JALQWV010000169.1 GCA_023263465.1 Ilumatobacteraceae bacterium | reverse complement strand
ACCTGATACCAGAACTCGAACACAGGCGTAGAAGAGTTTTGATGAACGTGACTGACCAACAATGCGAGAATCGACAATTGCCATTACCGATTCCTCTCAAAAAACATGCTTTCAATTTCGTCAACAACATCCTCTACTGTGCGATTACTTGTGTCGACAACAACCGCATCGAATGACGATACGAGTGGGCTGTCAGCGCGAGTGCTGTCAAGAAGATCTCGTTCGGCAATTGCAGAAGCGATCTCCGTTACATTTCCCCCGTGTTGATCAACGCGGCGTTGCGCACGAACTTCCGGTGACGCAGTGAGAAACACTTTCAGTACAGCATCGGGAAAAACTACTGTTGCAATATCTCGGCCTTCGATCACGCCTCCACCGTGAGCAGTAGCCCACTCCTGTTGACGTAGTCTCATTTCCGTTCTCACACCAGAATTTGCGGCAACTTTGCTGACATTACCAGTGACCTCAGAACCACGGATGGCCTGCGTCGCGTCGTGACCATTGATGATCACACGGTCAATGCCGACGTGAAGATCACAATCCTGCGCCAAATGAGTAACTGCGCTCTGATCGTCTAGGTCGAGTTCACGCAACATTGCTTCAAAGGTAATTGCGCGATACATCGCCCCTGTATCCAAATACTTCATATTGAGACGGGAGGCAAGAGCCTTGGCTATGGTTGATTTCCCCGCGCCAGCAGGGCCATCGATAGCAACGACGCGACGATGTGCGTCAATTACCAACTTGTGTCCCTTGGTCGACCTTCTTCATAGCCAGAGGCACTCTGAATTCCAATGACTGCTTTGTTGCGGAATTCTGCGATATTGCTTGCGCCAGCATATGTGCACGATGAGCGCACGCCAGCAACGATCTGATCCAAAATGTCCTCGACACTTGGACGCTCTGGATCAAGATACATACGTGACGTGGAAATGCCCTCCTCAAAGAGCTCTTTTCGCGCCCGCTCTACTGCCGATTCATCGCGCGTACGGTTGCGCACTGCACGATTGGAAGCCATTCCAAAACTTTCTTTGTATAAACGGCCGTTCGTGTCACGAAGGGTATCTGCAGCAGATTCGTACGTTCCTGCCAACCACGAACCAAACATGATGTTGGCAGCCCCCGCAGCGAGACCCAATGCGACGTCACGTGGATGACGCACTCCGCCATCAGCCCATACGTGCTTACCCAGTTGATTTGCTTGTTCGGAACACTCCAGCACTGCTGAAAACTGTGGACGACCGACGCCTGTCATCATGCGAGTGGTACACATGGCCCCAGGTCCTACGCCAACCTTGACGATGTCCGCACCTGCGTTTATAAGATCTCGTGTTCCTGTAGATGTCACGACATTTCCTGCAACGATTGGCAGTACGGGAACATGGGCGCGAACTTGTTCAATTGCTTTCACCATTCGTGTTTGATGTCCATGAGCGGTATCCACCACGAGAACATCGACGCCCATTTTTGACAGTGCTAACGCGCGCGCACCTGGGTCTGCGTTAATGCCCACAGCGACGCCAATCATCAATTGTCCGTTTTTATCAAGTGCAGGTTTGTAAATGGTGCTGCGCAGTGCGCCTTTGCGAGTGATGCATCCGACGAGTTTTCCCTCATCGTCTACTACTGGAGCGAATGAAATTCGACGATCGGTCATTTCATCGAACATTGCCACAGCACTCATGGATGAGTTCAGTGAAATAATTTCGCGGCTCATAACATTTTGCAATTGGGCGAAGCGATCAAAGCCAACGGAATCATGTTCCGTGAAGATGCCCGATGGACGACCATCGGCATCAACGATGACTACCGCTCCATGCGCTCGTTTATAAATGAGACTGAGAGCCTCGCCAACAGTTCCATCTGCAGGCATGGTGATCGGAGTTTCGTAAATAGTGTGACGCGACTTTACGAAGCGAACCACACTCTCCACGACGTCAAGTGGAATATCCTGCGGCAGAACAACCAGACCACCACGACGTGCGACAGTTTCAGCCATGCGACGACCCGCTATAGCGGTCATATTTGACACCACTACGGGGATGGTCGTTCCTAAACCATCCGTGGTGGTGAGATCGACGCCTTGCCGAGATTGCACGTCCGACAGACTGGGAACCATAAACACGTCGTTATAGGTCAGGTCATAGCTCGGCGTTCCATTCAAAAACTTCATGACGTTTCCCCTTGTGCACGAATGGTTCAAATTACGAAACCCTGCTTTACGACCGCTTTAGGCTACTCCGAATTTGTAGCCTCGTAACCACATGAGTTCGGTCATCTCAAGCCACAATCCTGATGCAGTAAGCCGGGCGGTAGGAGTGCTGAATGCAGGCGGCCTCGTCGGCCTACCTACCGAGACCGTGTATGGGCTTGCTGCACGAGCCGATATCGATGATGCAGTGACACGCATCTTCCATGCAAAAGGTCGCCCAATGGGTCACCCTCTCATTTTGCATATTTCTGAAATCTCCGAACTTGACCGGTATGCAATTGAAGTTCCTCTTCCAGCACTAACACTCGCTCAACAATGTTGGCCAGGTCCGCTTACTCTGCTCCTTCACAAAACCGAAGCAGTGTCATCTCTCGTCACTGGCGGTAGAGAGACAGTTGCAATTCGCATTCCTGCAAACGAATGTGCGAGACAGATCATCAAACAGTGTGGAAACGCTGTAGCAGCACCATCCGCCAACATCTTTGGACATGTCAGTCCGACTTCGGCTCAGCACGTTGTGAGCGACCTCGGTGACAATGTCGATCTCATCATTGATGATGGCAATTGCTCGATTGGGGTTGAATCCACCATCGTCGACTTCACGACAGATCAGCCCCAATTACTTCGACCTGGGGGCTTCCCTGTGGAGGACTTGGAATCGATTATTGGCCAACAGATCCTCATGCCAACGGGTGAATCACGGGCATCCGGAATGCTCGCGTCGCACTACGCTCCTCGTTGCAGGGTGGTTGTGGCAGAGACCATCGACATTGCGAAACGCGCACTTTCCGACTATGGAAACGCCCGAATCCTTGATCATTGGGACAATTCCCCGCTGTATGCCGCATCGCTGTACACACAAATGAGGCAAGCTGATGAAGATGGTATGGAAGCGGTTATTGCCGTATTCCCGCCTAAATCCGGCTTGGGAATGGCGATCCGTGACCGACTAATTAAGGCCTCGTTCCTCTAGGCTGAGAAGTCCAAACCCAGGGTGGCACCCGTCACCCGACTCCTAGGGGGAGAAAAATACATGAAGAAAACAACAAAGCGCCGTTTCGGTGCTCTCGTTGTAGGTCTCAGCCTCGTGGCTGCGGCATGCGGCGGTAGCAGCGACAGCGACTCAACTGCCACAGCAGGTGGCGAGTTGGAAGGAATGAAGGGCACCATGCCACTCGTAAACCTTTCAGCTGAGTTCAAAGATGGTCTGAACGCGTTCTGGACTGCCGCAGGCAACACAGCGCTCGAAGACTATTCATATGCTGCAGAAGCATTTGACTCAGTAATGCTCGTTGCACTCGCAGCAGAAGCAGCAAAGACTGACGGCAGCGCACTTGCTGCACAGATTCAAGCTGTTTCAGCAGGCGGCGAAGCATGCAGCGATTTCGCAGCATGTGTAGCAATCATTGCAGCTGGCGGAGACGTCAACTACGAAGGTGCATCTGGTCCACAGGACATGAACGGAAACGGCGAACCAGTTAATGCTTCGTACGGCGTTCTTACCTTTGGTGCAGACAACCGCTTCAAGTACGAAGATGCTTCGTACGTTCTTGCAGACGCTCCAGAGTCGGACATCGTTCCAGCCTCTGAAGTAACGGTAGAGCGTAAGGGTGACGGCGTATTGAAGATCGGTTCGCTCTTGCCAGAAACCGGTTCACTCGCATTCCTCGGACCACCAGAATTTGCTGGTGTTGAGTATGCAATCGACCTCATCAACAAGGCCGGTGGCGTGCTTGGCAATCCAGTTGAATACGTTCAGGGTGACTCGGGTGACACCAGCACTGATACAGCAAGCACCACCGTTGACCGTCTCCTCGGAGAAAATGTTGACGCAATCATCGGTGCAGCGTCGTCATCAGTGTCACTGACCGTTATCGACAAGATCACAGCTGCTGGCGTTGTCCAGTTCAGCCCTGCAAACACGTCTGACAAGCTCTCAACCTACGCTGACAATGGTCTGTACTTCCGTACCGCACCAGCTGACAAGCTTCAGGGTGCAGTGCTTGCAAACCTCATCGCAGGTGATGGTGCAGCAACGGTATACATCATGGCGTTGGACGATGCTTACGGAACCGGTCTTGCAGACGCGATCGAAGCAAACCTCACCGCAGCAGGTGTACAAGTTGTTGGCAAGAAGATCTACGATCCAAAGGCAACAACATTTGACGCTGAGGTTGGCGAAATCAAGACAGCCAACCCAGACGCAATCATGCTCGTAACTTTCGACGAAGGTTCACGTATCCTGCGCACCATGGTGGAGCAAGGAATCGGACCTAAGGACAAGAAGGTTTACGGTTGTGACGGCAACATGGGCAACGCACTCGGCGAGAACTTCGACTCGGGTAAGTAATCCCTGACTCTGTCAGAGTAAGAAAAGGCCCCCAGCCGCAAGGTTGGGGGCCTTTTTCATTGTCCGTATTTACGCTGTATGGTCAAGCAACATGCAGCCTCAGCCGCCGGTCATTTTGGCGAGCGTACCCAAATACAGCTTGATCACATTTGGGTCTTCGAGTAACTGACGTCCAGTGCCCGTATAGGCATTCTTGCCCTGGTCGAGAACATAACCCCGATCAGTTACTTGCAAACAACGACGAGCGTTCTGTTCCACCATAAGAATCGCAATGCCCTCTGCATTAATGCGTTTGCACTGAATGAACACCTCATCTTGCAACGCAGGCGATAACCCAGCACTTGGTTCATCGAGGAGCAATAGTTTGGGTTCCATCATGAGTGCACGCCCCATTGCAACCATTTGACGTTCGCCTCCCGAGAGTGAACCTGCTCGTTGATGAGCACGCTCACGAAGTTTCGGAAACAACGAGGTGACGTATTCAAAGCGCTCATTGAACACGCTTGGCTTAATAAAGCAGCCCATCTCCAAATTCTCGGACACGGTTAGGCTTTGGAAAACATTTTGGGTTTGCGGAACATATCCGACACCACGCTCTACAAGCTCGTGGGCTTTCATGCCAGTGATGTCATTGTCCAAGAATCGAACGTGACCAGAGCGCACGCCACATTGACCGAGTATGGCCTTCAGCACGGTTGACTTACCGGCACCGTTAGGACCAATTACGCCTACGAATTCCCCTTTGCGAACCTCGATGTTGCACCCGTTCAAGATGTTTACTTCTGGGATGTAACCAGCGACTAGTTCGTCAACAACGAGAATGCGATCGTCTGACATTAAGCACTCTCCTCTTCGAGTAACGACTTTCCTTGATGAGATCCCAGGTAGGCCTCAATGACTGCAGGATTCGATGAAATCTGATCCGGAGTTCCTTCAGCGATGATTCGTCCCTCTGCCATCACTACAACCCAATCCGAGATGTCGTGAACCATATCCATGTCGTGCTCTACAAACAGCACCGTCATACCATCGTCGCGTAAGCCTCGAATGTGTTCATTTAGGCTTTGCTTCAGAGCAGGATTTACGCCTGCCATCGGCTCGTCAAGCATGACCAGACGCGGATGAGTCATGAGTGCACGAGCCATCTCCAGCAATTTACGCTGCCCACCAGAGAGCGTTCCTGCGTATTGATCGCGCATGTGGTCGAGTTTGAACCGTTTCAGCAGCTCATCCGCCCGACGCTCGATGATTGCCTCCTGCTTACGGTAACGGAACGGCAACAGTCCATTCCACCACTTCTCACCCACTTGGTGAGTGGCACCAAGCTTCATGTTTTCTAATACGGAAAGTTTGGTCAGGCTCTTGGTCAATTGAAACGTACGAACCATGCCAAGGCTTGCAGTTTTATGAGCAACTACCTTTTTCAAGTTTTTGCTATCAAACATCCATTCACCCGAATCAGGAGTATCAAAACCAGTCAACAAGTTGAACAGCGTGGTTTTTCCTGCTCCGTTTGGGCCAATTAGCGCTGTTATGGATCCACGTTGCACTTCAAGATGCTGAACGTCAACAGCCGTCACGCCACCGAAGTTTCTGCGCACATTTTCCGCAAGCAAAATTGGATCGGGTTTAGCGACGCCCGGTGAAGCGTTAACCGATGCCAAAGCTGCGCGAGCCCGTTGCGCTAGTTCTGTGTATGTCCGCTCAGCGTCCATCTAAAGCCATCTCTTCTTTGCTGCCGAAAATTCCTTGTGGTCTGAAGGTCATCAACAACATAAGCCCCAAACCGATCAACATGTAGTTGACTGGGCCGACTTGCGCCTTTTGAATAATGCCGAAGCCAAAAATCTCAAATGGTCGATCTTTGGTGAGTTCACGCAAGAAGTTGTCACTAAACACATACAAACCCCAAAAGATCATGGGACCGACTACTGAACCGCTGACTTTCGCAACACCTCCGAGAACCAATGCTGTAAGGACATAAAAAGTCACGTCGCGACTGTAATTATCTGGCTGCACAGAGCCACGATCTAAAGCGAAAATCATTCCGGAAAACATACCGACGACTCCACCAATGATCAGAGATTGCATTTTGTAGCTGTACACGTTTTTACCGAGACTGCGCACGGCATCTTCGTCCTCGCGGATGGCTTTTACAACTCGTCCCCATGGGCTCTTCATCAAGAGATACACCAACGAGGAAAAGATGATGACGAGAGACCAGCCAACGATCATGGTCCATAGGGAATAACCGCTGTATTGGAACGGTCTCACTCCGTACTGAGCGCCGGGATCAAATGGACTCAAATTCCTAAACGATGTGCTGAAACTGTTGATGCCGTCACTTCCACCGAAGTATTCCTTGAATCGAACCGAGCGAACGACAAGACGCACAATTTCCGCAGTAGCGATAGTTACAATCGCCAAATAGTCCGCTCGCAAACGCAATGTTGGTATTCCAACCAGTAAGCCGAGGATGACGACGAGGGCAAGTCCAATGAGTATTCCCCACCACATACCCACGCCGAAATACTGCGAGGTCATTCCCAGCCCATACGCGCCACAGGCCATAAATGCTGATTGTCCAAAATTCAACAGACCGGTGTATCCGAACTGAATGTTCAAACCAATTGCCGCTAACGCGAAGTAAGCAGCATCAATGCCAAAGAAAGCCGAAATGGTGTTTTCGATAATCTTGATGAAGTCCATCTCAGCCAACCCTTTGCTTGCGCCCAAGTATTCCTTGCGGACGGACCACAAGAACGATGATCAAAATAAAGAGGGCGGGTGCATTTTTCAATTCGGCAGGAACGACGAGTGATGCCAATTCAACAAGCAAGCCGACGAAAAAGCCACCAATCAGAGCGCCATAAGCCGAACCAAGCCCACCAAGCGTGATACCCGCAAACATCAAAAAGATCAATCCCGAACCCATTTCGAACCCAACTTGTTCGTCGAGACCACGAAATACTCCGCCCATTGCTGCCAACGCTCCACCAGCGAACCACACCACTCGAATAATCTTTTGCGTATCAATACCAGTCGATGATGCAAGCGCTGGATTGTCCGACACCGCTCGAATTGCCTTACCTGTTCGCGAGCGTTGGAGGAACGTAGCAACGCCAAGGAGGACGACCAACGAAATAATCGCCGTTGTGAGGTCTCTCATGGTGATACTGATTGGCCCAAAGCTCTTCGCTACTTGCAAACTGAAATCATCGAGAGGTCGTGTGCGACCGCCGAACTGATACAGAAACATGTTTCGCAACATGATGGAGAGTCCCACCGAAACAACAAGTTGAGATATCAACCCAATTCCACGGTTCCGAAGTTTGGCAAAGATCATTCCATTCATCGCAAGGCCGAAGACACCTCCAAGAGCAATCACCAGTGGCGCAGCGATCAGCAGTGGAATTCCTAGAAGAACGTTGAACCAAAATGCGATGAGACCACCAAACGTAACCATTTCACCGTGCGCGAAATTGGTGAGTCCCGTCGTTCCAAAAATAAGCGATAGGCCAACTGAGCAGATTGCGATGATGAGACCAAGTCGAATTCCATCGACTAGTCGTTGTGCAATTCGATCGAAGAGACTTGCGCCAGATTCCCCAGAGGAGCCAGCAAAAAATGTGATTCGTTTTGAATTGGTGGTGAAAGCGTCCTTGACAATGGTGACCACGGTTTTGGTGCCTTCAATCAGCGTGACTCCATCTGGCAGAGACGTGACATCAAGCGTGACGACGTAATCATCCTTTGCAGGCACAGAGATGGTAACCAAACCAGAACTATCGGTAACGCCCTCTCCTATTGCAAGACCTGTCGGATTCGTTACAGAAATCTTTACACCAGAAACAGGGCTCTTTTCTGAAACTCCGTTTTTAATCGTCTGATCCTGAACGGAAACAATGATCGAGTTCTCGGAATCTGCTGCATTCGCAGCACTTGGCGCACCGAACATCATGACCGCACCAGCAACAACAGCAAAAGCGCGAGCAACAGCGAAAGTGCGGGACCTCGATTTGTTCTTTTCAGTCACTTCATCCCCAAACTTTGCGTGCCTCTAGTCAAGCACAAGCAGGGTACTGGCAGGAAGAAACACGGCGAATACGCACAACCAAACCACCACAGATAGGGCTATGTGAATTGCGACGAGAGGGGCTGGTACGCCGCCGAAATACTGAACGTAACCAATGAACCCCTGAGCGAAAATTGCCCCGAGTAGCCGAGATATAGCTGGTCCTTCACGCTCCCAACGACCAGGCTGCCTTCTGGAGCGCACGGCCAACACCACAGTCAAGAGGACCAATAACCACACTGATCCTGAATGCAATTGGGTCGCAAACTTTACGCTGATTTCTAAGCGAGTGACCTGCTCGGCGCCCGAGTGCGGTCCTGCCCCAGTAACGACAGTGCCGAGGAACATCACCACACATCCACAGAGAAACAGCACATACCGAAGTTGTCGGTCCCCGCACAATCGGTTTTCTGGCGGATGAATCACCAATTCAACACGCTTGATCAGCAGGAATGCAGATGAAACGAGGAAAACCGACACGAGGAAGTGGACCATGTTTGACCACGGATTCAGTCCGGTGAGCACAACATAAGCCCCAATAATCACCTGGATAAGGACGCCTACTACCAGAATGCCGGCATTAGCCGTTATCAGCCTCACATGTGGTTTGAGGAACAACGATGTGGAAACAGCCAGAATTACCGATGCGGCGACGAAACCCGTAAACAGACGATTGATTTGCTCGATAGCAGCATGACCCGACGAAATATCTACGAATTGCGTCTCATTGCAGTTTGGCCAATCTGAACAGCCCAGGCCCGAGCCTGTTAAGCGCACCAACGACCCTGTGACGATGATGGCGTAGAGAGATCCAAAGGCGATCCACACCACCCCTCGGAACCTTTTTGCCGATATCTCAGGACGTCGCATCGCCGCGACGCTACCCCGTTCCCATCGATCTCGGCATTCATTGCTCCACCTCACGAGATGCAATCACGGTTTGCGGTCAATTGACTGCAAATCATCTCATTTGACCACTCTAAGTGGTTTGCTAAACATTTTCGGTGATCAATTTCTCAAGTTCCCCTGATTCTGGCCGATCCCTAATGCGGGTCTCACACCAGCAAGTCAAGGGAGCAACACATGAATGCAGGAATTATTCGCAAGGCGATCATCGCAACGGCAGTAGCGGTCAGCGTCGCCGCGCTGGCTACGTCAGTTACCGCAACACCAGTGGCGGCACAGTCGATATCCGCAAAATCGGATTCGCTTCCTCAATTCGGGGAAACTGGTCCAGAGGTAACCCGTCTGCAACAAGCGATAGTTGCTCGAGGCTTCACCATTAAGGGTGGTATCGATGGTTCATTCGGTCCCGCCACGCAAGTTGCATTGATGTCGTTGCAAAAAGTCGCAGGTTTTGCTGCAACCGGAAAACTTGATGCGAAGACCGCAAAGTTCTTGGGTCTGGTTGATGTTGCTCCGCTGACAAAATCGAATTTCCCAACAGTTGGATCATCTGGCGATGCAGTATGGTCACTTCAGCAGGCACTCATCAACAACGGAGTTCAAGTAAAGGGTGGCGCGGATGGAAAGTTCGGATTAGCTACGTCAATCGCCCTTGGAAAATTTCAGGCCATGAAGGGTCTTTCAGTAACCAAGTCAGTTGACGAACCGACTGCAGTTGCACTCGGTCTGCTTGCTGCCCCAGCGCCAGCTACAAAATCGAATGGTAAGAAAAATGTTGTTGCTGCAGCCGCTCCTGTAGTGGCTCCAGTTGTGGCTACTACACCTAGTACAGGATCAACCATCACCATCGACACGCTTCCTGTACGTGGACAAAAGGGTGAAGAAGTGCGTGCATTACAACATGCTCTGATTAATGCAGGTATCGAAGTAAAGGGAGGCGCAGACGGCGTATTTGGTGTTGCTACCTCAGTTTCAATTGGAAAATTTCAATCAGCTCAAGGATTGAACGTCACGACCGCTCTCGATGCTCCAACGGCTGCAGCACTCGGTCTCATTCCAACACTTGCAGAGTTGGGTTTGCCAACATTGCAGGCGTTCCCTGTACAGGGTCGTTGTGGTTTCACTGATTCATGGCAGGCTCCACGTCCTGGTGGCCGTCTTCATGAGGGTGTCGACATTATCGGAGCACGTGGATTGGCAATCTATGCCGTCGCTGATGGAATCATCACCAGGATGCTCACCGGTGGATCTTTGAGTGGTAACTCAATTCGACTCACCATTGCAGATGGCACGTACTTCTTCTATGCGCACTTGGACGGCTTCGCTGCCGGACTCACTGTTGGGCAGACGGTACGCGCTGGTCAAATCATCGGTTACCTCGGATCTACAGGAGCAACCTCAAACCACCTGCATTTTGAAGTTCATCCGAAGGGCGGTGCTCCTGTTAACCCATACCCGCTTGTCAAAGCAGTTGACGCTTGCAACGTTACGGAATTGCTCCCGCAACCGTAATTGTTCAGCCGAACAAAGGTTGAGAGAATCGCTGGTGATGTGAGAATCATCAGCGATTCTCTCAACAAATCTTTAGCGTGTGCGGTCCTCTTCGGATAGATGCTCAACATCGCTCAACCGCTCGAGGCTAAAGGCATATCCATCGCCCAATTTGATTGCCCTAACCGTTGTCAGAGAAGCATGGTTAATGATGAATCTTTCCCACTCCCACGGTGTTGCCGATATTCCAAGCAAATGACAGATCAACACACTGTTTGTGCCAGCATGAGCAAAAAACGCAAACCTCTCGCCTGGTTTCTCAATATGCCAAACCGGCAATTCGGTGTTTAGTCGGTACACCCCGTTTCGCTCCAGGAATTCGGTCGCACCGGCATGAATACGCTGCACGAAGTCCTTCACCGACTCGCCACCCTTCAATCCGTTCCAGCGTTCATGTGAAGCATTCTTAACCTCATCTCGATACGCCTTAATGGTTTGCTCGGCTGGGACACCATGCCACGCGGGTTCACGAATCTCTTCAAGGAACGGCTCAATTTCCAATTTGCGATGTTGTCGATCAAGCGTTGGCTGGGCCGTCAAATGTGTGCGCTGTAACGGCGAAGCGAATACGTGATCAAACTTTTCATCCGATAAACGTTGACCTAGCAACTCGGCTTGACGCCTGCCTCTCTCCGTTAGCGGCGGGTTAACCACACTCTTACCGTCTTTTACCCATTCTGGTTCTGCGTGACGGATAAGAACGATTTCCATAACCGACAATCTAGTTGACAGCTATGCCACACTCACTCAATGCTGCAGCCAATGTGGTTTCATACACTTCATCACTCAGTACTGGATTGCTTTCTGCAACGCTGATCATTCGCTTTCCTAAACACAGAGCTTGATCGGGATTTATGGTTAGCCTGCGTTGTTCTGCAATCAAGTATGCATACGACTGAATAGCAGTCTCTTCATTGTCAAAACCATGATTAATGTCGGGCTGGGGTTCGACCACTAATGATGTTGAACTTGCCGATTGATCGTCTCCTGGTGCTGCATTGATGCCTTGAGATATCTCTACCTTGCATTCCTCTGCGATAAATGATCTGAGTGCCTCGAGTGCTTCCACATTGTCATTGCGAACCAAGTTGTCAATTGCGTTCTGAACATTGGCATCGACCTCTGCGATTTTTCCATCCCAGAAAACATTTTGCAAAGCCAGAGACAACTCTTCGTATGCTCGCTGAGTTTGCTCAACTTCACGTTTGATTGACGATGGCGCAATGTCACTGATGATGGCGAGTGTGCCGGTCAGCACAGCAACGGTACTTTGTAATTGTCGTCGCGAGATGCCTGAAAAGTCGTCTATCGCAGTTGCAGTTGCAACTAACGAAGATTCTAATTCAGCAGAATGCGAACAGACCGCACGAGTTTCTTGTTTCTCGCTACATGCTGTGACTGTGACAGCAAATAGCAAAACTGCGACCAGTCGACATCTATTCATTAGTTGTACTGCCGGTCGAATTAATCCATGTTTCATAGAGCGATGCATATTTTCCACCAGCAGCAAGTAATTCGAGATGAGAACCATCTTCAACGATTCGACCGTTTTCGAGCATGATTACACGATCTGCACGTGACGCTGTAGACAGCCTGTGGGCGATGGAAATGGTGGTTCGTCCTACGGCTAAGCGCTCCAACGCACGCGAAATTCTCACTTCAGTGAGCGAATCTACTGAAGAAGTAGCTTCATCGAGCACGAGTACATCTGGCTTGACGATGGAAGCCCTGACAAGAGCCACCAACTGTCGTTCTCCAGCCGAAAGCGATGATCCGCGCTGACCAACTTGAGTTCCAAGTCCTAGCGGCAAACTTTCGAGCCAGTCAGATAGTCCAAGATCCGCGAAACTACTGATCATGTCAGTTTCGGAAGCATCTGGGTTTGCAAACTGCAGGTTGTATTCGATGGAATTTGCAAACAGAAATGGCTCTTGTGGAACGACGATCAGTCTGCGCCGCAATTCCATATTTGCAACGTCAGTAAGGGCCACTCCTCCGATCAGCACACGACCAATAGTCGGATCAGTCAATCGTGCAATCAGCCGAGCAATGGTTGTCTTTCCCGAGCCGGACGGTCCGACCAAAGCGACATGTTGACCTGGCGCAATGTGTAACGAAATATCATGGAGAACGGGCGCGTCATCGTCGGTTTCATCAAGCCTGGAACCATAAGCAAAACTCACATCTTTCAGATCTACTGAAAGTCCACCCTGCGGAAGAGGACGTGGATGTTGAGACTGTGGCGGCCCTACTGGAGTGTCCAATACGCCAAGAACTCTTCGCAATCCTGCGACCGCGCTCTGTACCTGGTCAATAATTTCCGTGAATTCGGCTATTGGTTCGAGAAATCGGTACGTGAGAAACACGAAACCAACTAAAGCTCCTGATGTGAGCCCACCTGATGGGCCAATAAGCAATCCTGTACCCACAACCGCCATCACGGTAAATACGGCGAATACCTCCCCGCTAGGAAAAAGAAAAGCGCCAATGACACCAGCGCGAATGTTGCTCTTCTTGCGGTTGTGCATGGACACCAAAACAGCGTCAATCATTGGCTGTTCAGCATCGTAGGCATGCAACGTTTCAGCACCAGCCATAAGTTCGGAAACCGAACCGAGAAAGTCGGCATTTCGTTCCCGAGACAGATTGTGGGCCCTCACTAAACGCGATTGCACATAACGAAGAACGATGACAAGAGGTGCGCTAGTAACGAAAGCTACGAGTGCTAGACGCCAATCGTAAGCCAGCATTACCGCAGCAACTGCGATCATCTGTGAGCCATCCAGCAACAGACCAAGACCACCCCACGAAAAGAATTGTGTCAGCGTCTCGATGTCGCTGGTAACTCGCGACACCAAAGCACCACGCTTTTCCTTGTTGTGCTCTTCAAGACTCAGTCGATGGATGTGGTCGAATAATTGAGAACGTAGTGCGAAGAGCCCGCTTTCGGAGCGCGTTCCAAGCCGACGAGTTGCTTCACGTAAGCAAACTGAGGACAGAACGACACACAGAGATCCGATGAGGCACAGTCGAATGATGTAATCAATATCCACTCGACCAGGCTGCAAACCATGATCGATCGATTGTTGAATGAGAACTGGAATGACCAGGCGTGCGCCTGTGCCGAATAAGGCAAGAACGAATGTCAATCCGATGCCGCTCTTTAAGGCTGGTGCGACGGTTACTCCTCTACCTATTATCCGTGCCGACGGAAATCGCTGTTCAAGATCGGTGTTCATGAAGCTTTCCGATCCATCTCGAAGGATTTCATTAGGTTGGCATAAGCCTGATTATTGATCATGAGAGTTTCGTGTGTTGCCAATTCATGGACTTTGCCTTGATGTACAAACAGAACAAGGTCGGCGATTTTTACCGTTGTCGGCCTAGATGCCACCACAATTGTCGTTGTTATGTCCGATAGTGATGAAACTCGCTCTAACACCATGGATTCAGTTGCAGGGTCGAGAGCGCTCGTGGTGTCATCAAGGAGTAAAACCGTACGACCACTTGCAATTGCTCGAGCCAATGCGATGCGCTGTCGTTGACCACCGCTCAAACTGATGCCGCGCTCTCCGACGATTGTGTCGATGCCATTTTCTAAATTCGAAACGAATTCTTCACTTACAGATGCCCATAAAGCGCGCGCGATATCGGGGACATGAATTGACTTCCCTAACGTCAAATTAAAATGAAGAGATCCGGAAAACAGAAACGGCTCCTGAAAAACCAAAGCCGATCCACCCTGCAGTACATGAACCGAACCCACCTGAGGCCGCAGCAAGCCAGCAATTAATTTCAATAGCGTTGACTTTCCCGATCCTGTTTCGCCTACAACTGCAACCGTTGAGCCAACTGGAACCGAAAAGTTGACTTGCGAAAAAATCGGAGCATCGCTTTCTGCGTACGAAAAAGTTGCATCATGAATCTCCACAGCAATATTTGAGTCTTGCGGGAGAGTAACAATCATTGATTGTGCATCCAAAGGCTCATCAAGAATTTCTCGCACACGCTTGAAGCCACTGGAAGAATGCGGAATCTCGCTGAGTAGGTATCCAATAATCCGTAACGGAAATACGAGCAGTGTGAATAAGTAAATGAAACTCGATAGTTCACCTATGGATAGATCGCCATTGCGTACCCGTATTGCTCCATATGCAATGAGCGCGACGTTTACAAGTGATGGAGTTCCGTCAACGAACGCTTCGAAGATTGCTCGAGCCTTCACTGCATTTATGCGTGCATCCCTAAGTTTCGACGAAATACCACCGAGGCGAAGATGCTCACGATCTTCAGCACCAAAGGCTTTCACCACCATGACCCCATCGAAACTTTCGTGTACAGCCTCCGAGAAATCTCCCAACGCCTTTTGTGCAGAGTCAAAATGTCGATCGATACGCCTTTGGTAACCAATATTCAATGCAAACAACAACGGAATAATGGTGACCGCCAAAAGTCCAAGTGGTATGTCGATGACGACTAACCAGACACTCGTCAACACAACAAGCAAAATCACTGACGTACTGAACGGAAGTGGTCCAAGAATAGAGGCAGCGGTATCCGAGTCAACGCCTACTCTGGCGACCAAATCTCCGGTCATGTGCTGTTGGTGCCAAGTTGTTGACTGACGCATGGTGTGTTTGATGATTTGTGTCGACAAGGACTCAGACGTAGACCAGTGGGAAATACCGGCGTATGACCGACGAAAGACGACACCGACAGCCCTTAAAAGGCCGACTCCTATGACAATAAAAGATGCAGTAACAAAAGTTTGACCATTAACGATGTCGCTTTGAAAACGTGGAATGATCACTTCATCAACGACATATCCCAAACCAAAACTTGATGCGACTGTACAAACGGCATATACAGAAGCCCCTGCAACAGCGATCAAAAAGGGTCGCGGATGAAGTTTCAGCAGCTGACGAAGTAGCGAAATCGCTAATCGAAACCGAGACTGCTCCATCAGTTCAATACTACTTCAGTATGTAAGACGCGAAGATTACAGCAGGAACGTGAAGTACAATTCTCACCGTGCCTGCGTCGAATTCAGCCTCACAATCAACTTGGCAAAGCATCAGACGTGTCGCTGCTCGATTAGTGATTGGCATTTCAATCACTGGTCTTGTGGCGATGTGGGTCTATGCATTTGGATTTGCATCAAAAGAATCGGTGAACAAGATTGCCGACCAATGGTGGACTCAGCGTGCAGAAGGCATTTGCAAGCAAGCAATGAATGAACGACTAGCGCTTGCCGACCTCCGCCAAATATCCGACGCGGGTGTTAACGCCTTGAACGAACGAGCGAACATCGTCGACATGGCCACAGACACGCTTGAACATGCAATTGCTAAAATTTCAGAGGTCACCCCTTCGGATGCGAAGGGTAAGGCAATAGTTCCATTGTGGATTGCAGACTATAAACAGCTCATTAAAGACCGTAGGGATTACACAGCGCTGTTGAGAACTGGTGTGAATGAGCCTTTCTCCGAATCCATGTACGAAGGACTACCTATCAGCGAAAAAATTTCTACCTTTGCCGCCGACAATCGCATGTCGTCGTGCAGGATACCAATGGATCTCTCTATCTAAATTCGTTTGCCGGCGTCCAACCAGAATGCTCGCTGTATTGCTTAATCACCCTCGCCGGAGAACCAACCGCAACGCTGTAATCAGGAATGATTCCTAGTACGACTGAATTCGCTCCGATCGCAACGTGCCTTCCGATGTGAGTACCTGGCAAAATGACACTTCCTGCTCCGATCCACGAACCATCCCCGATTACAACGGGCTTCTCCGGTTGAGTCTGCTTAGATATTGGAAGATCGATGCGCTCATATCCATGATTTTGATCGGTGATATACACATGGTGCCCCGTCCAAACATCATCGCCTATGTCAATGGCCAAGTGGCCAACGATCCCGCTACCACGACCAATCAAACATCGGTCCCCGATACGTACAACAGGATTAGTCAAGCACTGTTGACCCGGAACCATTCCCGCAGAGAGTGCGACATGACTGCCAATCATGGTGTCAGAACCGATGTGGATGTATTGCTCATTAAATATGGTTGTCTGCGGGAAACAAATAATGCTGTTATGTCCGAAAGATCCAAAACGCCTGCCACGCGATGTTTCCGGTCCGATCGAACCATGGAGTGAAAGCCATCCCCAAGCCGCATGTGCCAATCGCTCCTTGAACACGCGGATTCGGGCCGACATCATGATGTGAAATCTAATCGGTAGCCTGATTTTGTGACCGAAACGCAATCCCGACAGCGAATCACTGTTCCAATGGTGATGGCAAACAAGGGTTCGGGTCGTCCTCTGAGCATGATTACAGCGTACGACGCAACATTTGCGCGGATCGTTGATGAATCTGGAGTCGACATGATTTTGGTCGGCGATTCTGTCGGATCAGTGGTCCAAGGTGTTGCAAACACTATTCCTGTGACGCTTGAGGAAATGGAATACCACGTGAGACTGGTGGCGCGCGCAAACCCTCGTGCGCTGATCATTGGAGATCTGCCGTTCGGCTCATACCAAGTCAACACCGAGCAAGCCGTTCGAAGCGCAATCCGTCTGGTGAAGGCTGGAGCTGCTGCCGTGAAGTTAGAAGGCGGGGTCACCATGTATGACACCATCGCAGCCATTTCACGAGTTGATATTCCTGTGATGGGCCACATTGGGCTCACTCCTCAGAGTTATCACCGCATGGGTGGACATCGTGTGCAGGGTCGTGTCGACGGCCGTGAAGCAGGCGGCCGAGAGCGACTTCTTGAAGATGCCCATTCAGTTGAACAATCCGGAGCCTTTGCAGTTGTCGTTGAAGGTGTCCCACGGGATCTCGCTAAGGAAATCACCAATAAGGTTTCAATTCCCACCATTGGCATCGGTGCTGGACCGGACTGCGACGGACAGGTTCTCGTGCTACACGACATTCTTGGCTTAACACAAAACACACTGAAGTTCACGCGGAAATATGCAGACATTCGATCAATGAGCATCAATGCGTGCAAGCAATTTGTTGAAGAACCTGAAGGATAGCGGATTAAACGCCGGA
>JALQWV010000084.1 GCA_023263465.1 Ilumatobacteraceae bacterium | reverse complement strand
GAAGCACAGCTCGACATTGGTCGCGGACCAGTTGCCACCATCTTGGTAGACAAGGGAACGCTAAAAGTCGGCGATCCAATCGTTGCTGGTGCTGCATGGGGCAAAGTGCGTGCACTCATTAACGACAAGGGTCAGCAAATTAAGGAAGCCGGTCCATCTACGCCAGTTCAGGTGCTTGGACTAAGTGCGGTTCCTGGTGCTGGAGACGAATTCCGCGCAGCACCAAACGAAAAGACTGCTCGCACGGTAGCCGAGTCACGCGAACAGCGTTACCGCACGATGAACCAACGTGGCGATGCGCGCGTTCAACGGGGAGTGAAATTGGAAGACATTTTCACCCAAATTCAGGCCGGCGAAGTTGCAACGTTGAATGTCATCATCAAGGCAGATGTTCATGGCTCACTAGAAGCGGTAACGGAAAGCTTGCGCAAGCTTGAGCGCGATGAAGTGCGTGCAGCGTTTGTGCACCGTGCTGTTGGTGCAATTACCGAAAACGACATTGCACTTGCCGCTGCAACAAACGCAACGTTGATTGGTTTCAATGTGCGTCCAGACCGCAAAGTGCGCGACTTGGCTGAGGCTGAGGGTGTCGAAATTCGTACCTACGAAATCATCTACAAGCTCATCGAAGACATCGAAAAGGCGATGAAGGGCATGCTTGCGCCAGAGTTTGAAGAAGTGGTTACAGGCGAAGCAGAGGTCCGCGAGGTGTTCAGGTCTCCAAAGGTTGGCGCTATCGCAGGTTGCGTGGTTCGCACGGGCGTCATCACTCGTGGTTCAAAGGTTCGCTTCTTGCGCGATGGAACAATTATTTGGAAGGGTGCAATTCAATCGTTGCGTCGTTTCAAAGATGACGTTCGCGAAGTCCGAGAAGGTTTTGAATGTGGTCTTAGCTTGTCAGACTTCCAAGATCTCAAGCAGGGCGACATCATTGAAACGTACGAGTTGCGCGAACTAGCTCGCGACTAATACAACCTGCACGACTAAGGTCTAGGCATGGCCGCAGATCTTGAGTTCTACTTCGATCCAGTTTGTCCTTGGGCGTGGATTACATCGCGTTGGGTGACCAATGTTCAGCAACATCGAAACTACGACGTGTCGTGGAAATTCATCAGTCTGCGCATGATTAATGCTGAGCGCGGTTATGCCGGACACGAGGCATACGAACAGATTCATAATGCCGGTCTTGCTGGCCTTCGTGTTGCAAGTGCAGCCCGCGCACAAGGTGGAAACTCCAGTGTTGCTGCCGTGTATACGGCGCTGGGGAATGCGATCCATATTGGTGGTCGTCGTGAAGAAATGGTAAACGATCCGAAATCGTTCCTCTTATCAATTGTTGCTGATGCCGGACTGCCTGCGGAAGTTGCCGCCGCGTACGAAGACTCAACGCACGATGAAGTCATTCGATTCGAGACCGAAGCAGCGCTCGGCCGCACGGGTAAAGATGTGGGAACTCCAATTCTTACCTTCAACCCGAAGTCTGCACATGAGGCCAGCTTGTTTGGGCCAGTAATTTCTCGTGCTCCAACAGGCGATGAGGCGGTGAAGTTGTGGGATGCAGTGCAGACCATCGCTGAATCTGGAGTTGCTGAAATCAAGCGCTCACTACGTGCTGCACCACAGTTTGACTAGAGGCCATGATGAAAGTGGTGTACACCGAAGCGCATTTAGGTCATAACCCTCAAGAAGAGATAGCGGAATCCGGTTCGCACTCTCCGCACGAGCACACCGCTCGCGCGGAAAACATTCGCGAAGTATTGCAGGCTGATCAGTCCATGCAATTTCTTGCACCAACGCAATGGGGCGTTGAACCGATTAATGCCGTTCATCATCCGGGCCTGAATAACTTTCTGAACACTGCATGGGTTGATTATCAGCGCGAGGTTCGACCAAGCAGGGAAGTGGTTCCAGACTTTTTCTATCGACCATCCATGCGCGAAGCGATGTCGCAACTAGAAGAGCCAACTGCGGCAAATGCCCGCTTGGGTTGGTGGTGTTTTGAGACTACGACACCAATTACACAGGGTTCATACGATGCGGCACGTGGCGCAGTCGACACCGCACTTACCGCTACTCAGTTGGTGCTCAGTGGCGACAAATTTTCGTACGGGTTATGCCGACCGCCTGGACATCATGCGACAACCGACTTGTATGGCGGGTATTGCTTCTTTAATAACGCTGCTATTGCGGCTCACTACGTAGCGTCAACTACTGGCACAAAGGTGACCGTGCTTGACGTGGATTATCACCATGGAAATGGCACCCAGCAAATTTTTTACGGTCGTGACGACGTGCAGTATGTTTCGCTTCACGGCGATCCGCGTCGTGCTTATCCATACATCACTGGGTTCGCCGACGAGCGAGGCGAGGGCAAAGGTCGAGGTTCCACAACCAATATTCCGCTCGCTGCAAAAACTGATGACGACATGTTTCTTGACGCGCTTGACAAGTCATGTGCAGCAATAGAAGCGTTCGGCCCTTCGCTGCTCATCGTGTCATTGGGTCTTGATACGTATGTCACCGATCCCATTTGTGATTTGGCAGTAACCCGCGACGGGTTTTCTCGAAGTGGGGCGCGCGTACGTGGACTGAATTTGCCAACAGTGGTGCTCCAAGAGGGCGGCTATGACTTGGCAAATCTTGGCCTTAACGTGCAGGCGTGGCTGCATGGGCTTGCGTCATAACGACTGAAGTCTGTTGAGTAGTTCCTGCGGAGAGCCGTTGCACATTTCCAGTTCATCGGCGTCAAGAACAACGTGAATGCCAGACTGATTTCTGCCAAGAACAACGGGGTATCTTCCATTTGCGGCTTGCGTAACCTCTGTCGGTGCGTCATTGATGTGAAACGTTGTGAACGGAATGGGTAGTGCAGATTCACACTCCTGCCACTCTGCTCGTTTGGTAAACAGGCCATGCGTAATATCACAGAGCGAGCAGTGACGCAGTCCTAAACGGGCCCCGATCCAGTAGGAAACCTCGCCCAGCACAGTTGATTCCGCGTTATACACCCCGATGAATTCGGAGTATGCATCCGAAGTGCTCGTCATGGTCTGCACCGATCGCTGCAATAACGAACCTGATCCCACACCTTCGACCATTTCTTTCGCCACTCAAACGGGCGTTTGCACGTGGCACACGTTTTCGGAGCGAAACCGTTCTTGGTCTGGGCAACGCGGGTCATATCTGTGCAGAGTAACTCATGGTCAAGTCCATTGCTTTACGCTGAAGTCATGAGTTTGCCGACAATTTTGGTCTTCGGCGACCAGCTGAATCGAAGAATTGGCATGTTGGCAGGAGCAACTCCGCAAACGCATCGAGTGCTAATCGTTGAATCCGCTGCGAAAATTACATCGCGAAAATGGCATGTTCAGCGTGCACATTTCATCGTGGCTTCCATGCGCAAGTTTGCAGCTGAATTGAGCACAGAAGGTTTTCATGTTGATTATCGATTCGCTAGGTCAATGCGTGAAGGGTTTGACGCCCACGTTCGCGAATTTCAACCCACCGAGGTGGTTGCTACCGAGCCAAATAGTTATGGAGCCCGCCAGCTTGCCGCGAGGCTTGGCATTCACACTGTTCCATCCACTCAATTTCTCTGTCACCCCGATGAATATCAATCATTTCGGGGTTCTCGAAAGTCAATCAAGATGGAAGACTTTTATCGCTGGCAGCGCAAACGTCTGAATGTGTTGATGGACGGCGATGAACCTGCTGGTGGTCGATGGAACTTTGATGAAGAGAATCGCCAGCCACCGCCCAAAACGGGGCACGATCGTTGGCCTGAACCGCTGCGGTATGAGTTAGATGAAGTAGACCGAGACGTTCTTGAATCTGTGCAGAAGCATTGCTTTGGCACGTTGCCTGAAGGTCAGTGGGCAACTACTCGCGATGGCGCGCTTGCTCGTATGCGTTTCTTTGTTGATCGGGTGTTGCCACTGTTCGGCGAACATGAAGACGCGATGCTGAAATCCAATTGGCACCTTGCACATTCATTGCTGTCGCCGTACCTCAATGTCGGTCTGCTGTTACCTGAGGAGGTGGTGACGGCTGCAGAATCCGCATTTCGCAAGGGAAAAGTTCCGCTGAATTCAGCGGAAGGCTTCATTCGTCAAATCATTGGCTGGCGCGAGTACATCTGGAACTGCTACTGGCAGTGGATGCCTGAGTATGGACTGATGAATGAACTTGGTGCACGAAAAGATCTTCCACCCATGTTTACGGACCCTGCGAAAACCTCAATGGCGTGCATGAAGTCAGTACTCTCAGGCATACACGAGCGGTCATACTCGCACCACATTGAACGCCTCATGGTGCTTGGCAACTTTGCGCTCATTGCAGGAATTAACCCACAGCAGTTCACGCGTTGGATGTGGAACAGCTACATCGATGCTGCCGAATGGGTCATGGTTCCCAATGTGATTGGTATGTCGCAATATGCAGATGGGGGCATGCTCGCCACTAAGCCATATGCGAGCGGTGGGGCGTATATCGATCGCATGAGTGATCACTGCAAAGGGTGTGCCTATGACCGAAAGAAGCGCACTGGAGAGGACGCATGTCCATTTACTGTGCTGTATTGGGATTTCTTCCTACGCCACCAAGACCGGTTTGTAAAGAATCCACGTGTTGCGCGCCAGGTTCGCGCAGCACAGCAATTGCAAGACAATGACGAGTTGCAAGTCGTTGCTGTGAAGATATTGAAAAAACTTGATACAGGAACGGTCTAAATCGATTTGAGGTCGTGAATCACCTGTGTCCAGCGCGCAGGGTCGCTTGAGTACGGTGCATAGAAACTCAACCGATCAATCACATCGCCATAACGCTTATTCAGTTCTGGCGCTATCTGTTCTGGAGACCCAACAACAGCGAAGGTGTTCAGAATGTCGTCGGTAATGAGATTTCCCATTTCTTCCCACTTTCCGACTTTGGAAAGTGAATTCAGTTGACCTTGCAATTCTCCCCAGCCATGCAGTTCAAGAACGCCGCTGTAGGCGGGAGTGCTTCCGTAGAACGCAATTTGTTGACGGGTGCCGGCTGCAGCCGTGCTCATTTCTTCTTTGTTGGAACCGGTCACAACAAAACTTGGTCCAACTATCTCGAAATCATCCATGGACTTGCCGGCTTTTGCGCGACCTCGAGCCAATGCAGGAAGGGTCACCTCGCGTAAGTAACGCTCGGTGGTGAAGCCGTGGCAGATAAACCCGTCGCACACTTCACCCGCAACTTCGGTCATCAGTTCACCAACGCCGGCGAGAAATATTTTCGGAACCCCAAAGTTCCCTAAGTCACGTTTGTCTGGTGTGAAGAACGGGGTCATCAGCGTGTGGGTATAAAACTCGCCGCGGAATTGCAGCGGTTCGCCGGTGAGCCACGTTCCCCAAATAGCCCGAATCGCTTGAATCATCTCGCGCATTCGCGGGGCGGGGTGGCTCCATTCCATGCTGAATCGCTTGGTGATGTGTGGCTTGATCTGGCTGCCGAGTCCCAGGATGAATCTGCCCTGGGAGTACGACTGCAAGTCCCATCCGATGTTTGCAAGCGTCATGGGATTGCGAGCGAATGCAACTGCAATGGACGTGCCAATTTCCAGTTGCGACGTGTGCTCTGCAGCCAAGAGCAATGGGAAGAAAGGGTCGTGAGCAGTTTCTGCGGTCCACCCGCCAGAGTAGCCAGCAGACTCCAGCGCTTGTGCAGACGTTGCGGCGTTTGCCAGATTGCTCGAAATACCGCCGTCAAGTTTCACGATGAATTGCGCTTTAGGTGGAGCAGTTGCAGGCCGTCCAAATTGAGTGACGCCATGGAAGTAGGCAGCTCAGCACACTTGCGCCAATCGTTTTCAATTCCTGTTGTTGCTTCAAGCAACAACGGTAAGTATTTTTCTTGAATCACCTCTTTAGAAACCTCAGAGGTATGGACTCCGATACCGACAGCTGCGATAACAGTGCCCAGTTCACCTCGAATAGGGGCGGCAATCGCATGAACGCCATATTGCAGGTCCTCATCGCTTTCGGCCCAACCCTGATCGCGCACACGATCTAGTCGCGGGCGAAGTTCGTCAACAGTGAAGTTCGTCCGAGGATAAAACATGGACATCGTTGGAATCGTGAGAACTTTCTCGAGTTCGGCGGGTGAGAGATCTGCAAGAAGAACTCGACCCAGCGCAGTGCTTGCAGATGGCAGGCGCGCCCCTACGGTCACGCCTACGCTGACAATTTTTGGTACTTCAACGCGACCGGTATACACAATGTCGCTGCCATCAAGTTCAGCAAGTGAAACCGTTTGGTCTACTCGTTTGGATAACAGTTCCATGTGGGGCTTTGCCGATCCGTATAGGCCCAGCGATGAAATGTAAGCCATTCCAAGATCAACCACTTTTGGGGTAAGTGAATACCGATTATCCAGTTCACGAACATAGCCAAGTTCTTCTAACGTGATGAGTAGTCGAAGCACGGTTGGTCGAGCAAGCAGTGTTCGCTCGGAGATTTGGGAAATGGTTTGCTTCAGGTGCAGGCGATCAAATGATCGAATGACTTCGAGTCCTCGCGCTAACGCTTCAACAAAATCTTTTTTTGAACTATCTGGCATGCCGTTCCCCCGAATCAACGCTGCTCTGTAACCGTAGCCTCGTAAGCAGTGAAGGGGGCTAGTCCGTCTGGTTGTCCCGCAGGAATTGCTCGAGTTCGGCAGCCAATTCATCGCCACTTGGTAACGGTCCGCCACCGAAACCCGAAGTTGGAATGCCGTGGTCGCCGTGCGTGTTATCAAATGCAGTCTCCAACTGGGACAGCATGGCTAAGTGTTCGCTGTTACCACGAATTAATTCGTCCAGTCGTTCGCGTTGAGCCCCAGCCTGTTCGCGAAGAACATCCCCACCTATGGAAATGCCGCCAGTGTCGCAGACCGCGGAAATTAGGGCTACCGCTGCGGCTGGGTAACTCATGGATGCCACATAGTGGGGCACCTGCGCCCACAGCCCAACGGATTGAATTCCGGCATTGAACATTGCTTGTTCGAGTACGGCTTCCATGCCTGCGGGTACATCTACTGAACTCTTGATGAATGGAAGAAGTGAGGAAAGGTGTGCATCTGGCGACGTGCACGAAATTTTCACTGCTCGAGTATGCGGTGTGGCAATGGGGTAAGCACCCAACCCCAACATTCGACGCACATTGAGTTTCTCGCTTAGCTCAACAACACATTGAGCGAAATGTTGCCACCGCGAGTCAGGCTCTGGGCCAGTGAGCAACAACACTGGCTCGTTGTTTGCGTCATGTCCCACCAACAAACGCGGGGCAGACCAGTCAAGTTTGGTAATCACGCCTTCGCGCAATTGCATTAGTGGTCGACGGGCGCGGTAATCCACGAAGGTGTCGCCATCAAACTCGATGAGCGGAATTGCGTTGGTTTCGGTGATCAGAGATTCCATTGCCGCCGCCGCAGCAGCGCTCGCATCTATCCATCCCGTCATCATGGCAACCAAGATTGGTTGCTTGAGTTCGGGTAGTTTTCCGTCGAAATCGGGGGAGATTCTGTAATCGGTCATTCCACGCGTCAGTGTAGACGCGAAAGCAACTGCTCGGCTTTTTCTGCCGCAGTTTCTACCTGAGTTTTAAAAGCGTCAAACGCATGTGGGTCATGTTCGCCCATTGCTCCGGAAATATACCGTGCATATACGCCTTCAATAATGCATGCCAGTTTCCAGTATGCAAACGAAACATAAAAGTCGAGGTGTGAAATGTCACGCCCAGACGCCTGTGCGTATCGTTCCGCAAGTTGTTGACGGTTTAAGAAGCCAGGTGCAGTAGTAGTGGCGAAGTTGTTTGCGCCAGCATCATCGCCGGGACCAGTCCAATACACCATCAACAGTCCAAGGTCGGCCATTGGGTCGCCAAGAGTGCACAGTTCCCAGTCCAGAACAGCAACGATGTTTCCCGCCGAATCAATCATGCAGTTGTCTAGGCGGTAGTCACCGTGAACAATGGTCGCAGGCCCTTGTTCTGGAATTCGCTTTAACAGCGCATCGTGCACGCGATCGATTGCGTGCAATTCGCGAGTTTTTGACGCGTTCCATTGTCCATACCAACGTTTCAATTGACGTTCGATGTAGCCCTCATGTCGTCCCAGTTCACCCAACCCAACGTGGTTTGGCACGACTTGATGAATCTTCGCCATGGTGTCAACGAGCGAATTGCTTGCGTGGAGTCGTGTTGCTTCGGTCAGTTCACGACGCGCCGTTTCGTTGTCGCGAACAATCAATCCGTCAACAAACAGCATCACGTAAAACGGAGCATCGTTAACCTCGGTGTCGGTACACAGCCCGAGTGCAGGTGCAACGGGAACTTGTGAATCATGAAGAGCGGAAATGATTCGATGTTCGCGACCCATGTCGTGCGCGCTGGCCAATGCATGGCTCAGTGGCGGACGTCGCAGCACGTATCGACTGCCTCGTGCATCGGTCACCTTAAATGTGAGGTTGGAATGCCCACCTGCAATTAACTCAAACGAGAACGGAGCGGTCGCTCCCGCAATGTTTGCTGTCAGCCAGGCAGAAACTCGGTCCTCGCGTATTCCTGCGGGCACAGACTGAGGCGAAATCATCACCGCCAAACTAGTCATTTCGCGCTTCCTTTACGAAGCCAAACTAGGCATTGGCAGTAGCGTCAAGATCATGGCAATTGACGTCACCGATGCAACGTTCCAAGCTGAAGTGCTCGATCGCTCTCATTCAGTTCCTGTCATCGTCGATCTGTGGGCTCCGTGGTGCGGGCCTTGCAAAACGCTTGGACCAATTTTGGAAAAACACTGTGATGCCACGAATGGCAAAGTGGTGCTGGCAAAAGTCAACGTCGATGAGAACCCGTCAATTTCAATGGCCTTCCAAGTGCAAAGCATTCCCGCGGTCTTCATTATGAAAGATGGCGCAGTAATGGACCGATTTGTTGGTGTAAAGCCAGAACATGTCATTAAGGATCTTGTCGATGCTCTTGTTCCCTTGGGCGATGCTTCCTTGCAACTTGAGGTTGCCAGTGAACCGGAACCATTTGTCATTAATGACGATTTTGACAATGAGCTTGCAGGTTTGCTTCCACGTGTCAAAACCGATGAAGCAGCTAAATCTCGGTTTCTCGAGATACTTGACATCATGGGCGCTGCAGATCCGCGCACGGTTGGCTATCGAAGAAAACTCACTGCACAACTCTTTTAGGTTCGCACACATGTAGCCGTGTATCAGAGGCTCATTGAACACGTGCGGTGGCTCGGCATCCGCCGCGTCATGTCAACCGCAGTTGCTACTGCAGTGGTAGCCGTTGGTGCTTGGTGGGTGATGCGTGTTCCGCCAACTCCCGTTGAATCGACTATTTCGTTTACTGCAACTTCGTTTGCAGACTCTGGGGTGACGTCAATGCCAACTGATGCGAGTCAGCCAGCCGGCATTGTGGTTCATGTTGCAGGCGAAGTACAAAATCCGGGTGTCTATACCTTGTCGACGAGCGCGCGAATGATTGATGCAGTGCTCGCAGCGGGCGGCGCAACCGCACGCGCCGACCTGGAAGTCATCAATTTGGCAACTCCGCTCGTGGATTCTTCGCAGATCTATGTTCCAGCGAAAGGGGTGGCCAATCGTCCAGTATTTGCGCGACCACAACCGGGCATGAACGGTGTTCAATCCTCCCAACACTCACCACCTTCAGGTGGCATGGTGAATATCAATCGCGCATCGGTAGCCGAGCTTGATGCATTGCCTGGTGTCGGACCTTCTACTGCGCAAGCAATTGTTGATTATCGGACAACGAACGGCCCATTTGGTTCGCCAGAGGATTTATTGAACGTAAAAGGAATTGGCCCCGCAAAGTTTGAAGCATTGCGGAAACTCGTTGGGGTGTAAATGCCGAACTACAACGCCCCCAGCACAACAGTGCTGATGGCCAGAGAAAGTAAGGCACCAACCCAAATGCCAATGGCGAATGGTCGAAATTCCTGTATCCATTCGGGCCAGCCCGACACTGCTTTACGTGTCGCGCGAAGTGCGCAAACGTGTCCGACGGCGAACCACAGCACCATGCTGAGAAAAAATGCCAGCAAGTACGTCGCATTCGAGG
Source organism: Ilumatobacteraceae bacterium (assembly GCA_023263465.1). Classification (GTDB taxonomy): domain Bacteria; phylum Actinomycetota; class Acidimicrobiia; order Acidimicrobiales; family Ilumatobacteraceae; genus UBA3006. The sequence continues at coordinate 1,026 of JALQWV010000084.1, read as the reverse complement.
AAACCGCCGGCACTCCGAGCATGGGTAGTACGGGCAATGCAACGAGCAAAAGCAAGAATCCGAGCACGCCAAACAGCGACCCAGGCAATGCAACGAAAATCAATCCGCAGAGAGTTAGTGCAAGTGAAGCACCAACCGCAATTAGGCCGCCACGCTGGCGAACTTGTGTGCGGTGAAAAACAATCCCATCGTGAATCACCCTCTCATCGTACGAGCAATTACCCATTTTTCTGAGCTCTTGCATCGGCGGATTGCCATGTTGTGTATCTGTGCAATTGCGGTGTTGTCGCACGGGTGCTTTCAATGGTTGCAACTTGGCTCGGCAAGTAGTGATCCGTATAGCGGTTTCGCTCGCGTTGTTGAAGACCCGGTCTCAAAATTTGGTGGAACTCAAGCGGTTCTCAACATTGAAGGGAAGCGTTATCTCGCATTGGGTCACTCGGTGGCTGGTCGGCGGATGCTGTTGAGCGAGGCGGGAGAGGTATTACGTGTTGCAGGAGTTCGCGCACCGCTACCAAGTGCATCCGCGCGTCGGTTTGCCTCTCGACACATTGTCGGCACCTTTAACGTCATGTTTACGGACGAAACCATCTTTCCTGCATCTCCGCTGTTTCGCAGTGCAAACAAGACTCGAGCCACCATGTTGCGAGCCGCTCAGCAGATGCCACGTGAAGATGCAGCGTTATTCATGGGGCTCGTGATCGGTGATGACCGCGCACAAACGCGAACCATGGTTACTGCTTTTCGCGAATCGGGTTTATCGCATCTCACTGCAGTTTCAGGTCAAAACGTTGCGTTCGTACTTACCGTGTTTGGTTCGTACATCAATCGCGCGCGAACCTGGTGGCGACTTGGGCTCACTGTATTTCTGCTTTGGTGGTTCGTCGTGATGACGCGAGCAGAGCCCTCGGTGCTGCGAGCATCGACGATGGCTGCGATGTCGGCTATTGCGTTTGCCCGTGGCCGAGACTTGCCAGCGCGCAACGCATTGCTGTATTCGATAGGTGTACTTCTTGCCATTGACCC